>JAADIO010000020.1:0-10805 GCA_013151235.1 Deltaproteobacteria bacterium
CACTGGAGAGGTCTCAAAATATAAACTTTGTTTTGACGACAAGAAACGTGATGCTCAAAAAAAGAAAGGTATATATATTGCTTGTGGGTATGATTGTGGGCAGCGTGATGGTATGAAATACGGAAAAGTTAAAGAAAATCTATACAAATTTCTATTCCCTGTTGAAGAACAAGGAGAGTATAAGTACTGTGACTTATATGCAGGCAAGGAGGCGGGCGACGGGAGTAATCAGCCAAAGGTTCATATTGCCTTTTATGGTTGGTCTTATAACAATTTTTATTGGACATTTGTGCCAGCAAAGCAGTTGCCCTATACGCAAGTACTGGATATCCCTAAGTTTCGTGGTTATGTGAATGATTATGCAGATATGATTTCGCCCTCAGCAGAGCAGGAACTTAAAAAAAAGCTGAGCGCGTTCGAACAACAAGATTCAACACAAATCGTTATCTTGACAATTCCATCTCTTCACGGAGATGCGATGGATGAATTCAGCCTTAAAGTTGCTAATAAATGGAAGATAGGCCAAAGAGGGAAAGATAATGGTATCCTTTTTGTCGTTTCGAAACAGGACAAAAAGATGCGTATTGAAGTAGGGAAAGGATTAGAAGCGAGACTACCTAATCCCGCCGTTGGCAAGCTGATTAACCGGATTATCAAGCCGAAGTTTTCCAGCGGTGACTTCGATGGCGGGTTTATTGCGGGTGCTTCTGCTCTGATAGATGCAACAAAAGGGGCTTATACGGCTGCAGCACAACATCGCGCAGTGACGGTTAATGGTCACTGAAATCCCAAATCCAGCGGTAGAAAAGAACTCCTGGGGGTCAGACTTCGCTAATTCTATATTTTACTTGCTCCCTTCTCCAAAAGTTTATAGGAGGCAAGAGGGCCTTTCAGGAAGCCAAGGCCTTTACGGGCTGTTGCCCAAACGCATTAATTCGAGCAGGAGTTAGCTGATCATTGTTCCTGCAAGTTTGCTTTCCACAATCCTTTCTCTTCAGCTCGAACAGGGATAAGAAATGGGGCTGGTAATAATGAAGTTCCCTTTTTCGATTGTGCGATAAGCATAGCTTTTGCTCCCTGTTTCAGCGGACTTTTGCCGTACTTGATCAGCTTCTGAATGTTTTGTATGGCCGCTGTGAGATATTCCTGAATGCCGACACGCCATAGCCCTCTCCATCTGGCACGATCAAACTCATACGGTTTGCCATTCGCAAAGGACCTCTCCATCAAATGTTGTCGTGTCTTGATGTCCTTTTGGGATGGGGATGATTCCGTGACGGCAAGCATCTCTATAAGGTCATCATGACGAAGATGCCGCTTGACGGTACGGCCTGTTTTGCTCCGTGTGCATTGGGGACGAAGTACACAGGCTGTGCAGTCCTTCCGGGCCGCCTTGTAGTCCCGACTTTGACGTTTCTTGTTTACGGTTCGGGGAATGAGTGTCTTTCCCGCCGGACAGCGATAGGTGTTGGTTTCTTCTTGATAGGCAAAACAATGGTCCGGAAAAATCCCTTCCCGGGATGAACTGTTTGCGTGCTTTTTACGCAGGGTCGGCATATGAGGTGCAACGCCTCTGTCCTTGCAGGCCAGCAAGTTCTGAATGGTACCGTATTTGCTGTCAGCTACGATTGTGTCTGCCTGAACTCTTGTATTCTCCTGATGGGTGTCCAGCAAAGAGATCATCCGGTGGGCTTCGTTGACATGACCGGGGGTTACTTCAATAGCGGTAATGATCTCGGCTACCGGATCTACGGCCCGGTGGGTCTGATAGCCAAGACGAGGGGTGCCTCGCTTCACGATTGAGGCCTCGGGGTCGGTGGTCGAGACATAGCGCTGATTCACTTCTTGGGTCGACTTGCCCGCTGTTGGAGGATCTTCCTCCCGGTCGGACAATCTCTTCTCCAATTCAGGGTAGCCCTTCTTCAGATGCTTTTTCAGGGAGTGGGTGTCTACGACCGAATTGTTGGATGCATCTGCATCAATCAGACTGGAGTCGACAAAGATCTTTTTGCCGTCCACAAGGCCCACCTCGACACACTGCCAGACGATCCGTTCAAAAAAACTCTTGAAGGTTTCCACGCCCCACTTCTTTCTGGCTTTGGATAGGACACTGTGGTTCGGGATCTTGGAGTCCAGATTATACCCCAGAAACCAGAGCCAATCTAACCGTTCAGGAAGCGTCCCCATCAACTCTCGCTCGGAGCGAACGTTGTAGAGCACCAGGAGCAGCATCAGCTTCAAAATAATAGGGGGAGCTACGGAGATATTACCGTTACTTCCGTATTTGTCCCGGACTTCCTGATAGATAAACTCAAAGTCGATCAAGTTATCTATCTTTCTCAAGGGGTGGTTTTTACGAATTCTTTGGTCGAGATTAAATCCGGTGTAAAACAAGCTGGGTTGCGGAGGCGGTTGGTGGCCCATCATAAGTGTAGATCTTCTTTCTGCTTGTGTTCTTGGTTGCACAAATATACCATGGATCCTGGCTTAATTAAAGAGATTGGGGCAGCAGCCCGTAAAAACCTGACTCACTTCTCTGCTCTTGAGGATGATTCCGGCTTCATCGATATTCTTTGGGTACACCGATAATCATAAAGGGTCTGTTGTCGGATTTGCAAAAAGCCCATCTGTCGATGTCTGTTTATGGATCATTGTTTCACAGAGACGGTTTTTTCACGTCCCGGAGAAATCCGGTCTCTTCCCGGGCGGCGGCGACACGGGTCAGATCAACTTCGGCGAGAAGAATGCTCTCCTGCATGCCGATGGGATCGGCAATCAATTCTCCGTAAGGGTTGACGCAGAAGCTGTGTCCGTAGAAGTCGAGGTTTCCGTCGTGGCCGATCCGGTTCACCCGGAAGAGGTAGAGGTTGTTGACGAAGGCGTTGGCCGAGAGGATATGAAGCCAGCGTTCTTGGGAGGCGTAGGCCGCCGCCGTCGGGGCGAAAACGATTTCGGCCCCGCTCAGGGCAAGGGTCCGGCATCCTTCGGGGAAGAAGTTGTCCCAGCAGAGCTGCACCCCGATCCGGCCGCAGGCCGTCTCGAAGACGGGGAAGCCGGAATCGCCGGGCGTAAAGTAGAATTTCTCCCGCCATTCGGGGAGATCGGGGAGATGGTTCTTCCGGTAGATCCCGGCGATCGTCCCGTCGGTGTCGAAGACGACGGCGGAGGAATAATCTCCTTTTTCACCCCGTTCATAGAACGGGCAAATGAGGACGATCTTTTCTTTTTCCGCCAGCGTGCGGAAGGGATCGAATAGGGCGTCTTCTTTTGTAACGGCGTATTTCCGGGCCTCTTCGTTTTCCTCGTGAAGAAACCAGGGAAGATGGAAGAACTGGGGGAAGCAGATGATCCGGGCGCCGCTTTCCGCCGCGTGACCAGCGAGCTGCAGGGCCTTCTTCAGGTTCGCATCGATGTGGGCGGTTGTGGTGAGCTGGATGCCTGCAACTTTGATTTTCATTCTCCTTTCCGGCGGTTACCTTCCACAGCAGCGTTTGTATTTCTTCCCGCTGCCGCAGGGGCAGGGAGCGTTCCGCCCGATCTTTTCTCCCTTGACGACGGTCTGCACCTTGGCGGCTCCGCCGCCGTCCCCGTGGCTGAAAACCATCTGCTGTTTTCGGGGGCGTCGTGCCAGTTCCACCTCTTCCGGCTGTTGGATCTGGATGTGAAAGAGGGTGGTGATGGCGTTCTCATCGATCCGGTCGAGGGACTCCTGGAACATGGTGAAGCCTTCTTTTTTGTATTCGACCAGCGGGTCCAACTGGCCGTATCCCCGGAGCCCGATTCCTTCCTTGATGGCATCCATCCCGAGGAGATGATCCTTCCATTGGGTGTCGAGGGACTGGAGCAGAACCATCTGTTCAATGTGTCGTATGAAAGCCTCACCGAACTCCAGTTCCTTTTCGTAATAGATGTTCCCGAGATGAGCTTTAAGCTTTTCCTTGAGTGTCGGCAGGTCCATTTCCCGGATCTCGTCCGCCGCAAAGGGCAGGTCGAGGTTAAAGATGCGGTAATAAAAATCCTTGAGTCCTTCGGTATCCCATTTCGAGTCGATCTTCTCATCGCCGGCGTAAGTTGTCAGATATCGTTCCAGAAGATCATCGATGATCTCCTGGATCATCTCTTTGATATTTTTTCCTTCCAGGATCTCCCGGCGCAATCCGTAGATCGCCTCCCGCTGCTGGTTCATGACATCGTCGTATTCGAGGAGCTGCTTCCGGATATTGAAGTTTTGTGCCTCTACTTTTTTCTGTGCGTTTTCGATCGCCTTGGTGACCATCTTGTTTTCGATCGGGACATTTTCTTCAATGCCTAAGCGGTCCATGATCGAGGAAATCCGTTCCGCACCGAAGATGCGGAGGAGGTCATCTTCGAGCGAGAGGTAAAACCGGGAACTGCCGGGGTCTCCCTGGCGGCCGCCCCGGCCCCGAAGCTGGTTGTCAATCCGCCGGCTTTCGTGCCGTTCCGTGCCTAAGATGTGCAATCCCCCTTCCCGGAGGATCTTTTCCTTGTCTTCGCTGCACTGTTTCGTGAAGTGTTCCAAAAGTGTTTCGTATTTTTCAGAACCTTCGGCGGCCTTGGCATGGGCGAGAAATTCGGGGTTTCCCCCCAGGACGATATCGGTGCCGCGGCCTGCCATGTTGGTGGCGATGGTGACTTCGCCTAACCGGCCGGCCTGTGCGACGATCTCCGCCTCCTGTTCATGGTGCTTGGCGTTCAGGACGTGATGGGGGATGCCGTCCTTTTTCAGCAGGGCCGAGAGCCGTTCGGAGTTTTCGATCGAAATCGTTCCCACCAGGACCGGCTGCCCGCGGCGATGGCAGTCTTTGATCTCCTCGACGACGGCACGGAATTTTTCCTTGACGGTCTTATAGATCAGGTCGGGATTGTCTTTTCGTGCCATCGGTTTGTTGGTCGGCATGACGATGACTTCAAGGTTGTAGATCTTGTTGAACTCCTCGGCTTCGGTGTCGGCGGTACCGGTCATCCCGGCAAGTTTTTTGTACATCCGGAAATAGTTCTGAAAGGTGACGGAGGCGAGGGTCTGGTTTTCCTTGGCGATCTTCACCCCCTCCTTCGCTTCCAGTGCCTGGTGGAGTCCGTCGCTGTAGCGTCGGCCCGGCATGAGGCGTCCCGTGAACTCATCGACAATCAGGACTTCCCCGTCCTTGACGACATAGTCGATATCGCGTTTGAAAAGGGTGTGGGCTTTCAAAGCCTGGTTGACATGATGAACCAGGTCGATGTTGGCGGGATCGTAAAGATTTGTAAGCCCCAGGGCCTGTTCGACCTTTTCGTTTCCTTCTTCCGTCAGGGCGACGGAGTTGGCTTTTTCGTCGATGGTATAGTCTTGCTCTTCTTTGAGACGGGGGATGACCTTGTCGATATGATAGTATTTGTCCGTCGACTCGTCCGTGGGACCGGAGATAATCAGCGGGGTCCGGGCCTCGTCAATGAGAATACTGTCAACCTCGTCGACAATGGCGTAATGAAAATCCCGCTGAACATAATCTTCCAGGCGGAACTTCATGTTGTCCCGGAGATAATCGAAGCCGAACTCGTTGTTGGTGCCGTAGGTGATATCGCAGTCGTAGGCGGCTTTTCGTTCTTCATCCGACAGGTTGTGGACGATACACCCCACGGACATTCCAAGGAAGCGGTAGATCTTTCCCATCCACTGACTGTCCCGCTTGGCGAGGTAATCGTTGACGGTTACGACATGGACCCCCTTCCCTTCGAGAGCATTGAGATAGACGGGCAGGGTCGCCACGAGGGTTTTTCCTTCACCCGTCTTCATCTCTGCGATCCGGCCCTGGTGAAGGACCACTCCACCGATTAACTGAACGTCGAAGTGGCGCATTCCGAGGACCCGCATGGAGGCTTCTCGGACGACGGCGAAGGCCTCGCAAAGGAGATCATCCAGGGATTCGCCCTTCTTAAGACGTTCCCGAAATTCTTCCGTTTTTGCGGTCAGGGCTTCATCCGAGAGGGCGTGGATCGAAGGTTCCAAGTCGTTGATCAGGCCGACGAAAGGACGAATCTTCTTCAACTCCCGTTCGTTACGGGTGCCGATGACTTTTCTGAGGAGGTATCCAAACATAGAATCTATTCTGCCATGATAAGGGAAAAATAAAAACCCCGGCACATCCAACACCGAGGTATGGTAGCTTAAAGCAGAGGGTTTTTCAATGGAAAAGCGTTCAATTCAGGATGTACTTTCTCGGATTGACCGGAACGCCGTTGACGCGGACCTCATAGTGAAGATGCGGGCCCGTGCTTCGGCCGGTATTTCCCACGTAGCAGATTAGATCGCCCCGTTTGACCCGGTCGCCCCGTTTGACGACGATCTTTGAATTGTGGCCGAAGCGGAGGGTAATTCCATGTCCGTTATTGATCTCCAGCAGTTTGCCGTAGCCGTAATCGCCCCGTTTGACCCGTGTGACGATCCCGTTGCAGGGGGCGATGACGGGTGTTCCCGTATGTGTGGCGATATCCAGCCCCTCATGCATCTTGGGATAGCCGGTAAAAGGGTCGATCCGTTTCCCGAATCCGGAAGTGACCCACCCCCGGACAGGCCAGATCGACGGGGTTGAGGCAAGCAGGGTTTTCTGGTCGGAGAAAAAATCGATTAGTTCCTGATCACTGATTTCCTGGCCGGCGGTGTTCTGTTGCAGCCGGTTCAGGTCCTGAACGATTTTCGTTGAGAGATCCGTCCGGTATGCCGGAGGGAGAGTGAGTCTTTCCGGTCCGCCGACGCCGCGAAGGGTGTCGCCGGCCGGGGTCTCTTCGAGGTCGGTCATGACCCGGAGTTTGTGATTGAAATTCCGGAGAGAATCGACCTCCCGGTTCAGCAGATCAAGGTTCCGGCTGAAGGCCTGCAGTTGAAAGCGCTGGACCGTATTTTCCTTTCGCAGGGAATTGAACTCGGTCAACTCGCCTTTCATCCGGACATAATCGGAGACGAAATAGACCATCACGATTCCGATGACGAGCAAAACTGCAACTGCTGCGCTGATCAACTGAACCGGGGCAAAGGCGGGGACCCGGATCTTTCGAACCTTTGCCGTCGGATCGGACATAATCATGATTGTATATTTTTTCATATTTTTTCTTTGATGAAGTCGTAAAAAGTCGTTTTCCGGACTCCGTTCATGGTTCGACAGGCTACCGAGCATGGTGAGCCGGTCGAAGGGCTTCGTGACTTTTTACGACACCATCTTCTTTACGTCCCTTGATTATCGTGCCGTCATTCCACGGGGTTGAGAGGGTTTACCATATCTCAAAGGGGGCTGTCAATTTTTTTCACCCCTTCCTGCTTGGCAGTTACACTCTCCGCCTCCTCCCCCCTCCCCGGAGTACGGGGCGGACAAAAGAAAAAGGGCATCGCCCATACTTCTATTATACGGGAGAAAGAAAAAAAATGTCAATGTGCAATAAGGTTTCCACTTTTAGGCAGCGGAAGAAGAATCCCGGTCGTTCACGTCAGTTTCGTCCTCTCATCCAGGGGACATCCATCGCATCGGGGCTTGGGGGTGCAGTGAAGTTTTCCTACCCGGACGAAAAGGGCGTGGTATTCGTTGAACATCCGGACGTCATCGTCGAGGTGATCCATGAAGAGGGACTGGATCTCTTCGTAGGAACTTGTCTCGCCGCAGAGTCCGTGCCGGCTTAAGACCCGGTGAGTATAGGCGTCGACGACGAAGACAGGTCTTTTCGCTGCATAAAGGAGGATCGAATCGGCCGTTTCCGGGCCGATCCCGGGAACCGCAAGAAGTTCCCTCCGAAGCTCTTCCGTCTGCGTCCGGAACATCCTTGAAAGGTTTCCGTCGTACTCTCTCTGAAGAAAACGGCAGAAAGACCGAAGACGCTTCGTCTTGATATTGTAATAGCCTGAAGGACGGATCAGCTCGGCAAGCTTTCCGGGCGGGGTTTCTCGGAGGTTTTCATATCTCAGAAGATCTGCTTTCCGCAGGTTTGTAATCGCCCGCTCCACGTTCTTCCAGTTGGTATTCTGCGTCAGGATGGCGCCCAAGATGACCTCGAACCGGCTTTTTGCCGGCCACCAGTGCTGCGGGCCGTAGGCGGAAAAGAGTCTGTGGTAGATTTCATGCAGACGTGTGGCGGGATCAGGGGACATAAGGAACAATGTTGCTCTCCGGGGTTTCCTCGCCATGCAGGGGAAGGGGCGATCCCGCCGGTGTTTCGTACAGAAGCACGATCCCGCCCAGCGGAGATCGCCGGTGATTCAAAATGGGTGTAATATGGAGGTCGAGGTGGATCTCCCCGCCGCTTTTTTTCGGAAAGGGAACCCTGCCCGCCCGGTGCGTTTCGCCCGGATCAAGGGCCTTTTCGATTTTTTCCATGCAGGGGTGCAGGAAGAGATCGATTTCTTTCCCAAGGATTTCATCTTCCACGATGTCAAGAAGGACCAAAGCACGCGGATTGGCGGTAACGACGATTCGTTTTGTATTAAAAACCACAATCCCGCAGGGAACCGTTTCGAGGAGGGTATGAAAGAGACTTGATTGCCCTTCGATGGTCTCTTGACTCAACTCCGCCTGAAGGCGCGCCAGGTCCTCTTTTCGACTGCCGGTGACAATCATCTCCCGGATCCGATATTCCAGGTCCGCCAGGCGCCGGTTCTTTTCGATGAGCATCCGGGTCTGGTCCTGGATAATGGTCTGCAGTTGTTCAGTCTTGCTCATGGGGAATTCCTTTTGCCCTTTCATCCTCCATTGTAGGGTGAAGAGCCCCATTTTTGCAACCGGAATCTGTGATCGGATGCCTTCAGCCGGAACCGCCGGTCTCCGCATCGATCCAGGCCAGGTAGGGAGCCGAACCGTTCAGGATCGGTAGGGCAATGATCTCGGGCACTTCATAACTGTGCAGTTTCCGGACACGGGCCTCAATCCGCTCAAAGAGTTCCGCCCGGCTCTTCAGGATCAGGAGGACCTCCTCCGCTTCTTCTACCTTCCCGTTCCAGTGGAAAAGGGATTGCACACCGGGAAGGAGGTTGGCGCAGGCCGCAAGTCTCGTTTCCACCAGGTCCCGGGCCAGGGTGCGGGCCTCCTCTTTGGATGAGGCGGTAATGAGGATTACGATGGATGATTTCAAAGCGTTCTCCCGGCCGCAGCCCGTGCGGTGTCCATGATCTCTTTTAAAGGAAGGCCTTTTTCCAGGGCAAGTTTTCGGCAGACATCGTATTCCGGCGCACGGTTGACGATGGCCCCGTCGAGGAGGCCGATCTTGACGGGGATTTCTCCGTATCTTGTCTCCACATGGATCGTCCGGCGGTCGAGCTTTTCCCGGTACACCCGGCTGCGGCGAAGTCCGATGGCGGTGGTCTCCCGGAAAAGAAGCTGCTGCAGATGCTGTTCCCTTCCTTCGGGTGCCAGCAGACCGATCCGGACGGCGGGGCGGTTTTTTTTCATCTGGATGGGGGTGAAGAAGACGTCCAGCGCCCCTTCATCCAGCAGACGTTCCATGACATGCCCGAAGAGTTCCGGCGTCATGTCGTCGATATTGGTTTCGATCAGCCAGCAGGTGTCTGCGGTGTCTGCGGTCTCTTCCCCGATCATGATCCGGAGGCAGTTCGGACGGTCCGATGATTCCCGGCTTCCCAGGCCGTAACCGATGGAGCGGACCTTCATGCCGGGTTGTCCGCCGAAGCCGTCGGCCAGTCCGGTTAGCAGGGCGGCCCCCGTCGGTGTCGTCCACTCCCGGGCTTCTCCGTCGGCGTAAGTCGGTTTTCCCGTCAGGAGCAGGGCCGTCGCCGGAGCCGGGACGGGAAGGAGACCATGTTCCGTTTCCACGGTTCCGCTCCCCACGTTTACGGGCGAGGCGACGATCCTCTCGATGCCCAACCGTTCCAGCCCGGCCACGGTTCCCACGATATCGACGATGGCATCGACGGCGCCTACTTCGTGAAAATGGACTTCCGACGGATCGACACCGTGAATCCGGGCCTCCGCCTCCCCCAAAAGACGGAACACCCTGCCGCTCTTTTCTTTGACGGCCGGGGACAGGCTGCTCTGATGAATGAGGGCGAGGATCTCCTTCAGGTTCCGGCGCGGTTGATTTTCTCCGACCCGGACTTGAACATGAATGCCGGTGAGTCTCCCGCGTCGGGAGGACGCGGCATCAATCCGGTAACCTTTTACGGGGAGTTTATCCAGTTCTTCAACAAGGGCTTCCGTGGGAAGACCGGCATGGAGGAGCGCACCTAAGGCCATGTTGCCGCTGATGCCGGCAAAGCAGTCAAAATAGGCGGTTTGCAAGGCCGTTCTCCTTTCAGGGAATGGGAGTTGAATCTACCACAGGGACTATGCGGACTCAAGGGAAAAAGGTTCAGGATCATGCAGAGAAAATTTCTTGACTTGACTTTCTCTACCGGCTATCTTTCAAAAAGTTTCGGTGTCTTGACAATCCGCATTCCATGTCAAGGTTTTTTGTAAGGCACCTGGAGGAGAATTCTGCTTGGTCCCTGCGGAGGGGCGATCAGCAAAAGAGGAAGGGAGGCCGGCATGTCGGAAGGTGTTGTGAAGTGGTTTAATCCGGTGAAAGGGTATGGGTTTATCACCCAGGAAGAGGGCAAGGATGTATTTGTCCACTATTCATCCATTGATGGTGAAGGATACAAGACCCTCGAGGAGGGGGAGCGTGTTGTCTTTGAAGTGTCGGAAGGTCCGAAGGGTCCGATGGCGGTGAATGTTTCCCCCCAGGCCTGAGAAAACGATTTACAATGAGAAACATGAAGCCCGGACAACCTGTCCGGGCTTTTTTATCTTTGAACGATTTACAACTGACTC
>JAADIO010000020.1:10815-13356 GCA_013151235.1 Deltaproteobacteria bacterium
GATAACGTAAAATATTTTTCGCACATTCAAAAAGGACATGATAGCCTTCCATCTGGTTTATTTCAGTCCGCTAAAACAAAAACAACCAGAAGGAGGCCACCATGTCCAAGAAAGATTGTAGCGCAAAATCGGGGAAATTGATAGAGATCGATGAAACGAAAGTCACGGCACATTTGAGCGAGATTGTCCGGGGGACCGTGGAGGAGACGCTGAACGGCTTATTGGATGCAGAAGCGGAGAGATTATGTAACGCCAAGCGTTATGAACACACCGAGGCCCGCCAGGATACACGTGCGGGATCTTACCGTCGTACTCTCCATACCAAAGCCGGTGCAGTATCGTTAAAGATGCCGAAATTGAGGAAATTAACCTTCGAGACAGCCATCATTGAGCGCTATCGAAGACGAGAGTCATCGGTGGAAGAAGCGTTGATGGAGATGTATTTGGCAGGAGTATCCGTTCGGCGCGTCGAGGATATCACCGAGGCGTTGTGGGGCTCCCGTGTAAGTCCGGGTACGGTCTCTCAGCTCAACAAGAAGATATACAAGCGGATCGAAGCCTGGCGGACACGGCCGATCCAGGGGGAGCATGCCTATGTCTATCTCGACGGAATTTACTTGAAGCGGAGCTGGGGTGGGGAGGTCCGCAATGTAGCCGTCCTGGTCGCCATTGGCGTAGGCAAGGACGGCTACCGGGAGATTCTCGGTGTTGCAGAAGGGGCCAAAGAGGACAAGACCAGCTGGACAAATTTCTTAAGGCATTTGAAGCAGAGAGGCCTGTCAGGTGTACGACTTTTTATCTCTGACCGCTGTCTCGGCCTGGTGGAATCGTTGGCGGAGGCCTACCCGGATGCACTGTGGCAGCGGTGTATTGTCCACTTTTACCGTAATGTGTTCTCGGTAGTTCCCAAGGGCAAGGTAAAAAAGGTTGCGGCCATGCTCAAAGCGATTCATGCCCAGGAGGACCGGGAGGAAGCTCTACGCAAAGCCGGGAGTGTAGTCACGAAGCTCACCAAGATGAAACTGGGCCGCGCCGCTTCGATGGTCCAGGAAAGAATTGAGGAAACCCTGTCATATTATCATTTTCCTGGGGAGCATTGGCGCCAGATCCGGACCAATAATCCCCTGGAACGAATCATGCGTGAGATTCGAAGGCGCACACGAGTCGTTGGTTGCTTCCCCGATGGACAATCAGCACTCATGCTGGTTGCGGCCCGACTCCGCCATATTGCCGGTACCAAATGGGGAACCAGACGATATATGAAAATGGATCCACTCTTCAAACCGGAGACAATGGCTGCCACCGCCTAAGAAGGGATCCCAGATGGAGGGCTACAACTAAAAGTGCGAAAGATTCTTGACACTACATCTCGAAAAGTCTTCACTATCCTGCCCTATCCTGCCAATCAGAGCGGCGGGCGGCCTGACGTAGTCGGGCGACTCGCGCATTCGCACCGCGGTGCGAACGACCTGCATCAGCAGCGGCGCCACCTAAGCTTTCCGCGTCAGCGCCGCCGCGCTTCCCGCCGTCTGCTGAATGCTTTTGTTCGGCCTTGCCGTTCATTTTTTCTTACGATGAATCTCATCATGGCAAACCGTACAAACAGTAATAAGGTTGTTTTCCGTGTTGTCGCCGCCCTTTGCATGGTGTTTTTTATGATGTAACTCCAAATGACGAGGATCAGATCTATTCCATTCTTCGTGCGACCAATTACAGACAGTACATTTGTACTTGTCCCTCCGAAGAACCTCTCTTTTAACCTGATCTGGAATATGTCTATCATGCTCAGGACTCTGGCGGTCAGCCTCAAGTAAATAAACACCTACTTCCAGATCAGGACGGCCGGTATTTTGAGTGACGACAGGCCAGCCATATTCAGTGCGCAACTCTCTAACCCTTCTTGCCCATTCCGACCTATCTTTTGCCAGGTATTTCAACTCCTCTCCTGTTACTTTTTGGCCGACGTTTTCCCTCAAATATTTTAAAATTTTGTCTCGGACGGAAATATTTTCTCTTCTGATTTCATTGGCAAGGTTCCACCGATGGGCCGCATCTCTATCTTGCTGTTGAGAAAGTAATATATAATCGGAAGGGCCCATTGACATTACATCAATATTTGGAAGAGGAAATTCGTTTTCTTCCGCCATTTGTCCAGCTGTCAGACCGCTTACAATTGACCACCCGAACTGTACTTTCAGTTCTCGAACCCTTCGGGCATATTCTTGGATACCCGAAACGACAAGCAACTCATCGCCACTTATAATAATGGCTGGATATTTTAGAAAATAATGGAGGATTCGATCTCTGGCGCTTCTTGCTATGGTAGATGGTATTAAAGATTTCCCCAGTTCTCGTAACTGTTGAAAACAAGGAACCAGAGAAAGGACTTTAGTTCGTAAACTGTCGGATTTTAATTCCAGTTCAAAGTTGGTTAATAAATTCTGTAATTCTTTTCTGATTTCTTCAGATTCCATATTCAGTTTTTTCTTATTAGCTTTCGAGAAACGAAAGAATTTTAATCTTTAGTTTATTCGTGTTGTT
>JAADIO010000021.1 GCA_013151235.1 Deltaproteobacteria bacterium
GTTTCCATCGCCCCCTGCCATCCAAGCTACATGGCTCCGGCTTTTACCATGACGGGACTTGCACCCGTTAGTGTATGCCACCCTTCGCTGGTCCCGCTCAAGATTAAAGACCTGGTACCTTGAGCGGGACCACACTCAGGACCACACTCGTTCGCTTTTATAGTTCTAGCATGTCGATTACTGTTTCTTTGATTAGGTTGATATCATCTGGAGAAGCACAGTGTTTCACCCATACAATACACATTGTTTGCCATATGTAGCTGACTGTTTGACCGAGTAGCTTTGATAGATTTTCTGGCCAGTCATGTGGATCTGGCATTGTAATAGTATCATCTATTGCTGAGATTATTGATGCTTCAGATAGCTCAAGCCTAGATGCAAGATTCTCAGTTGCTTGGTTACGAACATCTAAAATCACTTGTTTTTCTGGGCAATACTCACCTGGTAGTTTAATTGCCCCATTTTGTGGTTCTGTATCTGCATCAACTAATGCTAAAGCCTTAACTGGGAACCTTTCGTTTGAAGTTGCAGCTGCTATTGCATTAACAATATTTGAAGCGCCTATGTCTATAAATGAAATCCTCGTTACATCAATACCTGAATTTTGTAAAATTGTTCTTGATAGTATCAAAGCTTCATTGTCTTCTGTAAAAATATACAATTCTGGTGCATCAATATCATCCATTCTATTAAGAGCAAAATTTGGTGATATATTATAAAGTATTTCTATTCCAGATGTTTTTCTTTCTACTAATACTCTTGCATCTGGCGGAAGCTCTTCCAGGACATATGGACTATGCGTTGTAAGAATTACCTGTATTTGTTTGGTTCTAGATAGCCATAGTAGGAAATGTATGAGCCTTCGCTGTGATCTAGGATGTAAAGAAGCTTCGACTTCGTCAATTAGGACTAACGATGTATCTGGTATATCTTGTAGTATTGAAAGAAGATCTAGAGNNGCGTCTTCACCAGCACCTTGATGAAATTGTGAAATTTCTGTACCACTTAAAGATACAACTCCTACCTCTCTTTTTCTATCAATATCAGATATTGAAAATTTTGCTTCAGTATAATTTCTACCAATTATGCTAGAGTAATATTTTATTATCTCGTCTGATAACATACTAGATGATACTTCATTTACTGACTGTTTAGCTATTTTTGCATAACCAACAGTTGCATCCAAAGGGAGTGTCCTTGAGATGTCTTGAATAATAACATTACGAATTCTTTTCTGCCCTGAAGGCCTCCATCTTTCAGTTTTTTTGCCATATGAAAAATTACGAACATTGCCGCCTTCATAAATTTTATACTTAATTTTTGCGCCTGTGATTTTTTCCCAAGGTGTATCCGGAAAAAAAGCCGAAGGGTAATAAGTCTTTTTCTTTCCTTCTGGGCTGCCATAGGCGCATGCAGCAGCTTTAATTATTGTAGATTTTCCGGTTCCATTTTCACCTGCAATTACAGTAACAGGGAAACCGAACCTTATTTCCTCGCCTTCCCACCCACGAATACCATTTATCTCAATAGATTGTAGGTATTTGGGCCATGGATTGCTGGCCATTTTAGCTCGAATTTTATTTATTTCTCTGTGGTATTTCATGTTTTTCTCTAAGCGAACGTCTTGCATCACCAGCGAGCCAAAGAGGGTCAAGCCAAAGAGGGTCAGGTCTTTAATCTTGAATTTGCTTCATCGTTTATTCAATATTCTATGCAACCCGTCGAATGGGGATATCAAGATTAAAGACTCTCAGGAGCCCGCAAGTCCCCTCGGCAGGTTGTGTGACCAAGCGTTCCGGACGGGTCGAAAAGGGAACTTATTCTTTCAGGGTATTCATACTGCAATTCCTGCGCTTTGTCAAAGAGAATCTTTTCCGGATTTCTCTGCACTTCCCGAAAAAGGTCGGGGAACTCGATACGATGCTCCGCATTTTTTTGCTTGACAGATATCCTTCGCGGGTTTAAGTTATGTGCATATTCACATTATGAGGTTTTCCCGATGTCACCGAGACCCAAGAAAATACGTCATTGCGGATGCAAGCTGAAGGGGCGCGCCTTCAAGCCGACGGGGATGCCGATGGGGGCGCTGGAAAAGATCAGGATGTACCGTGACGAGATCGAGGCGATGAAGCTCTGCGATCTCGACGGGCTGACTCAGGAGGAGGCGGGTCTGCGGATGGGGGTCTCCCGGGGGACGGTTCAGCGGATCCTGAGTTCCGCAAGACGAAAGAGCGCCGAGGCGCTTTCCGGCTGCAAGGCGATTATCCTGGACGAAGTCGTCTGCGGGAAATCCGAAGAGAAATAATCTGATGGCTTCGCAAGAAGTCATCAACAGGCCGAGGGCGGGTAAGCCCCGGTCTGGGGTGAGGGTGGAACCATTTGAACTTGGTTCAAATGGCGGGGGAGGAGTCTCTTCCCCCGCCTCGCAAAAAGGCGATCTGTGACGTTTTGCGAGGTCATCGATTAACAGAAAAAGGAGAAAAAACCATGAAAATCTGTTTTCCGGTCAAAGAAAACAACGGATTGCAAAGCCGTATCTACGGACATTTCGGGTCCGCACCGATGTTCGTCGTCGTAGAAGAGGGGACCGGCGGCTCGTCGGAACCGGAGGTTGAGATCGTACAGAACGGGAACATGAATCATGTTCACGGTCAGTGTAGTCCGGTACGCGCTCTCGGAGGCACAAGCGTCGACTGTATCGTTGTAGGCGGGATCGGAGGCGGGGCGCTCAACAAGCTTTCGTCCATGGGAATCCGGGTCTTTCGCGCACAGGGCGGAACCATCGGGAAGAACCTGGATCTGCTCCGGGAGGATCAACTCAAGCCGATTGATCCCTCCATGACCTGCACGGGGCATGACCATGGCGGCGGGTGCGCTCACTGAAATCCATTCATCGAGAGGGGAAACATCATTATGAAAGAAGAAATGGTTCTGGAAAGGACGAGTCCCGTCGGCATCGACGAGACCCTGGAGAAACTCCGGTCCGCCGTGGAAAAGGCGAACTGGGTGGTGTCGGATGTAAAGCCGCTCCACAAATCGGTGAAGAAAAACGGCGGGGACGATCTCCGGCCGGTCCATATCATGCAGGTCTGCAACGCGCAACATGCGTCCGAGCTTCTGCGGAACGACGAGACCCGGTTTGCCTCGGCCTACATGCCCTGCACGATTTCCGTCTATGAAAGAGAGGACGGTTCCGTCGGCGTGGCCACGGTGAACATGGCCCCGGTGGGAGAGGCGTTGGGCGGAGTCTTCCGCGAGGTGATGAGTGTGCCGGTCGCGGCACAGATGCAGGGCTTCCTGGATGCCCTGTAAGGGGCGGGGGAATCCGGAAACCGATGAGAAGAAAGGAGCGGAGGATGACGAAAGGCCGTGTTCTCGTACTGGGCGGCGGTTTCGGCGGGGTTGAAGGAGCGATCCATCTGAGCCGGGCGGGATTCGACGTAACCCTCGTCTCGGAACGGGACTTTGCTTATCTTTACCCCGTTTCCATCTGGATCCCGACGGGGGAGATCGATTTCGACGATGCCTGTCTCGATCTGCTCCGGATCTCCTCCCGCTATCGGTTCAAACTCCTCCGGGGGAAGGTGACCGGAATCGATCCGGAAGGGTGCCGCGTCGAGGTGGACGGCGACCGGACCGACTCCTTCGATTTCATGCTGATCGCCCTGGGCGGGGCGAAGATGAAGCCCGCGGGGGTGGAACATACCCTCTCCATCTGCGGCCGCCCCAAAGATTCCCTTGAGATCAAAAAGCGGGTCGAGGCCCTCATTGCCGGGGGAGGCGGGAGGATTGCCGTCGGTTTCGGCGGCAACCCCAAAGATCCTTCGGCGGTCCGGGGCGGACCGGCCTTTGAGCAGGTTTTCAACCTCCATCACTTTTTTGTCAAAAAGGGGTGGCGGAACTCCTTCTCCCTGACGATGTTCGCTCCCATGGAGAAACCGGGGATCCGGTTAGGGGAAGGCGCTGTGGAGAAGGTCTATGATTTCCTCAACCGGATGAAAATCGACCGGCGTTTCGGCGTCAAGATCACGCGCTTCGAGGAAGGGGGGGTCGTCTTTGCCGATGATTCGCGTCTTGAAAGCGACCTCACCCTCTTCATCCCAGCGGGGACGGGACTCCCCCTCTTCCGGGAGGCAGGGCTCCCCCTCAATGATGCCGGGTTTATCCGGATCGATCCCTCCTGCCGGGTCGAAGGCACGAAGAGGATCTTTGCGGTCGGGGATTCCGCCGCCATAGACGGCCCGAAATGGCGGGCCAAACAGGGACATCTCGCCGAGGCCATGGCCCGGGTTGCCGCCGCCAATATCCGGGCGGCCGCCGCCGGACGGGACCCGGAGGAAAACTATATCGACCACGTCAGCATCCTCTGCGTCATGGACTATGGAAACGGCGCCGCCGTCGTTCACCGGAGTACGAAGCGATCCTTCATGGTTCCCCTGCCGATTGTCGGACACCTGCTGAAAAAAAGCTGGGGCCTCTACTGGAAGCTGACCAAGACCGGCAGGATCATGCGCCTGCCCGGCTTTTAGGATCCTGAAACCGGGGATAAAGATCCGCCTTCCCTCCTTTTGGTTTTCTGCAATACAGGAATCCCTCTATGGAACAGACCCTTCTTCTTTCCCTGATCTTCTTCATCATCTCCACCCTCTTCTCGATGATCGGGCTGGGCGGAGGCATCCTCTATGTGCCGATCCTCCTCTTCACGGGCTTCACCTTCAAGCAGGCGCCGGCGATCAGTCTCATCCTGATCACGGCGACCTCGCTTTCGGCCCTCTTCACCTTTCACCGCAACCGGAGGGTCGACTGGAAACTGGCCCTGGTCATCGATCCTCCGACGGATGTGATGGCATTCGTTGGGGGATACTTCAGCGCCCTCGTGCCGGAGCCGGTCTTGCGTGTCTGCCTCGCCGTGACCCTGATGATCGCGGGGACCCTGATGTTCCGGAACCGTCCCAAGAGCGGGGGAATACACCCGGCGGAAAAGAGCCGCTGGTCCTGGCACCGGGAGTTCAACGGGGTTTCCTACCGGGTCAACCTTCCCCTGGTCTTGACTGCAACGGCGTTGATCGGTATCCTGTCGGGGATGTTGGGGATCACCGGGGGAATTATCAAACTGCCGATCATGGTCCTGCTCTGCGGCGTACCGATGGATATCGCCGTCGCCACATCCACGGTGATGGTCACCGTCACCGCCCTGTCGGGCCTTGCCGGACACGCGGTGAACGGTTATATTGACTGGTCGACAGGGCTTCTCCTGGCGATCACGGCGGTCTCGGGTGGGCTTCTTGGAAGCCGGATCTCCCTTTCCATGAACAGGGTCCGCCTGAAACAGATCTTCGGGGGGGTTGTCTGGCTGATCGCAATTCGGATCATGATTCAGCAGTTTCTTTAAAGGAGAACGAATCTAATGATGAAACGGGAATTCCCGGACTGGGAAAAACTTTATCAAGAGGAAGAAGTGGAATCGATGCCGTGGTTTCGGCCTACGCTGGATGACGACATCGCAGCCGCGCTGGAGGAGTGGAAGATCAAGCCCGGAGCGGTACTCGATAACGGAACCGGGCCGGGCACACAGGCAATCGCCCTGGCCGAACGCGGCTTCCAGGTGACCGCTACCGACCTCTCCGAGACCGCGATCGTCAAGGCCCGCTCCCGGGCGGACAAGGCGGGAGCGAAGATCGACTTTCGGCAGGACGATATTTTAAAGAGCCGCCTGGACGGCGGCTTTGATCTGATCTGTGATCGCGGCTGTTTTCACGTCGTCTCCCCGGAGGAGAGGCCGGTCTATGTCGAAACGGTCCACCGCCTTCTCCGCGAAGAAGGGATCCTCTTGCTCAAGTGTTTCAGCCGCCTCGAGACCCGGGAGGAAGGACCCTATCGGTTCTCCCCGGAGGAGATCCGTACACTTTTTGAGGGGCGGTTCCGGATCCTCGAGATCCGGGAGTCCCTCTTCCGCGGCAACCGGCGGCCCTTCCCGAAGGCGCTCTTCTCCGTCATGCGCAGGGCCTGAAATGCGGCGTTTCAGTTGCGTACACCTTCCAACCTGTGCTATTGATTGATGAAGTCTTAAAAAGTCCGTTCGACCCTTCGACACGCTCAGGGCGAACGGTGTAAGTCATTGATATTCCGTTCGTGGTGAGCCTGTCGAACCATGAACGGAATCCGAAAACGACTTTTTACGAGACCATCTTGATTGGAGGTCGATTGATGCGGAAGGGAGACGGAAGATGATGGTTGCTTTTTCATACAGAGAGGCCGACGATAAATCGTGTCGCTCGTACCGATGGACCACGGCGTTCTCCCTGTCCTTGCTCCTGCTTTTTCTGCCGGGCACGCTCTTCGCAGACCCGCCGCAGACCCTCACTCTAACCGAGGGAATCCGGACCACCCTGAAGAATCATCCGGCGCTGAAAGCCGCCGGGTATGCCCTCAATGCGGCCGATGAGGCGGTCCGGGAGGCCCGGGGCGGATTCCTCCCCCGGATTGATCTTTCGGAAACATTCAACCGGACGACCGGTCCCGGCGAAGTCTTCTGGACCGAGCTCTCCCAGGAGCGTTTCTCCCTCTCCGACTTCGCAGCGACCAACCCGAACGATCCCGACGCGATCTCCAACTACAACACGCAGGTGACCCTGGTGCAGCCCCTCTACACCGGGGGAAAATTGAGCGCCGGTTACCAGATCTCCAAACTGCAACGCGGTGCGGTGGAAAAGAAACGTGAACAGACCCGGCAACAGGTCATCCGGGAATTCACGACCGCCTACTACAGGGCGCTGCTCGCCGGACGCTACGTGAAGGTCGCCGAAAAAGCGAAGGCAGCGGTCGAGGCCCATGTGAAAATGGCCCGGGATCTTCTGGAGCAGGGAATGGTCCTTCGATCCGACCTGCTCCGGGCACAGGTCCGCCTGTCGGAGGTCGAATCCCGCCTGATTACCGCGAAGAATCAACGGAAGCTGGCCCTGGCAAACCTGAACCGGATCATGGGGGTTGACCAGGGACGGGATTACCAACTGGTCGATCAGGAGAAGACAACCCCGTCCCCGCCGGAGGAGGAACTGCCGCAACTCATCCGGGAGGCGGAGGCACACCGCCCTGACCTCGCGGGTTTGAAACGGATGAAAGAGGCCGCAGAGAAGGGGGTCACCGTCGCCCGTTCGGCCTTCCTGCCGCATATTAATCTCGTGGCACGCTACGACCGGAACGATCGGGACTTCCTCGGCAGCGACGGCGAATACTGGTCCGTCATGGCCGTGGCCGGGATCAACCTTTTCGAGGGGCTCTCCGGCCGGGCCAGGGTGAGACGTGCAAGGGCCGATGCGGCCCGGATGTCGAGCCTTGTGACCCGTGCCGAGGAGGGGATCGAGATGGAGGTCCGAAAGGCCTATCTCAATATGAAGGAGGCCGGGGCGCGTTTGGAGGTCGCCCGCAGGACGGTCGCAATGTCGGAGGCGGGAATGAAGATCGTCGAGGACCGCTACCGGAACGGTATGGGACGAATCACCGAACTCCTCGATACGGAAGCCTCCCTGACCCGGGCAAGGACCGACGAGGCCCGTGCGCGTTACGATCTCAATCTTTCCCGGACCCATCTCGACTTCGCCCTGGGAAGACTGTAACGGAACACCGGTCGGCCGAGCGGGGGCATAAAAGCAGATGGATTTTTTACAAAGCCGTCAAAGGAGATGGTGTCGTAAAAAGTCACGAAGCCCTTCGACCCTTCGGCCGACTCAGGACAGGCGTACTCAGGGCGAACGGTGTAAGTTATTGATATTCCGTTCGTGGTGAGCTTGTCGAACCATGAACGGAACCCGGAAAACGACTTTTTACGAGTTCATCAAAGGAAATCGCCCATGAAAAAAACAAGGTTCATCTTGATCCCGACGCTTGTGATCATTCTTTCTTTTTTCGGCTGCCGGGAGAAGGCCGCGCAGGAAACCGGGACGGTACATCCGGAGATGATCCGGGGGGTGAAGACGGCAGTGGCCCGGCTCGGCAAAATCGACATCACTTACACCGCTCCCGGCACGGTACGGGCCGCCATACAGTCCACCCTGACCAGCAAAGTCATGGGGAACGTGACCCGGATCCGGGTCCGGGAGGGAGACCGGGTGAAGAAGGGAGAGATCCTTCTTCGGATCGAATCGAAAGAGATCAGTGCAAGGATCGCCCAGGCAAAAGGGGCGCTTGAAGCGGCGAAAGCCGCCCTCCGTAATGCAGAGGCAAATTACGGGAGGACCTCCAGGCTTTACTCCAGGGGGTCGGCCACCCGCTTTGAACTCGACGGGGCGACCCTGCAGCGTGACGCTGCCCGCGGCCGGCTTAAACAGGCGGCCGGGGCGGTTCGGGAGGCACTCGCCATGAAGGGATACGCCCTGATCCGGGCCCCCGCGAACGGACGGATCACCCGCAGGCATGTCGAGGTGGGAGACCAGGCGGCACCGGGGAGGCCGCTGCTCGATTTCATCGATTCGTCCCACCTCCAGTTCGAGACCTTTGTCCCCGAATCGAAACTTGCCGCCCTCAGGATCGGACTGAAAGTGGCGGTTATCGTCTCCGCCCTCGGAAACCACAAAATCACGGGCCGGATTGCGGAGATGGAGCCCGCGTCGGACCCGGTCTCCCATTCATCGAAGATCAAGCTGGATCTGAAAGGCGCCCGGAAGGCGCTCCCCGGCATGTACGGAAAGGCCTTCTTCCCGGTGGGAAGCAGACAGGTGGTTCTGGCACCGAAAGAGGCCGTCTTCACGCGTGGCCAGCTCACGGCGGTTTATGTCCTGGACAAAAAGAAGGTACTCCACTTCCGGCTGGTCCGGACGGGCAAGGAGTATAACGGCCGGGTGGAGATCCTGTCGGGGCTTGCAGGCGGGGAACGGGTGGCCGTCTCCGAGATTGCCCGCATCGAAGACGGCATGGAGATCACACAATGACGAAACGTGGAGGGGCCGGACGCCTTGCCGCTGCCTTCATCGAATCCAAACTGACGCCGCTGATCATCCTGGCGGCCCTCCTTCTGGGGGGCATGGCCGTGATGATGACCCCGCGTGAAGAGGAACCCCAGATCATCGTCCCGATGATGGATGTCCTCGTCCGTTTTCCGGGGGCCGGCCCGTCCGAGGTCGAATCCCGGATCACCTCCCCGATGGAACGGAAGCTCTGGGAGATCCCCGGGGTGAAATACCTTTACTCCATGTCCCGGCCGGGTCTCTCCATCGTCACGGTCCGCTTCCGCGTCGGCGAGAACGTGGAAGACTCCCTGGTCAAGCTCTACGACAAACTCGCATCAAATGCCGACCTGATCCCACCGGGGGCCTCCCCACCGCTGGTCAAGCCCAAGTCGATCAACGATGTGCCGATCCTCGCGCTGACCCTCTGGGGGAAAAATTATCACGGCTATGAACTCCGGAGGATCGCAGACGAAACGGCCGTGGAAATCAAAAAGCTTGACGATATCTCCGAGGTGGAGATCCTCGGCGGCCGAAAAAGAACCGCGCGGGTCCTCTTCTCCGCGGAGCGGCTCTCCGCCTACGGTCTCTCCGCCCTCGGCGTGGCGCAACGTCTGGGGGAGGTAAACCGCAACCTGCAGGCCGGGAGTTTCAGCCGGCGGGATCGCTCCGTGAAGGTGGAAATCGGAAGCTTCCTCCGGGATGCCGGGGACCTGGGCGATGTCGTCGTGGGCGTATGGAACCATCGCCCCGTTTATCTTCGGGACGTGGCCGAAATCAAAGACGGTCCCAATGCACCCGACGACTATCTCTTCTTCGGCACAGGTCCGGCGGGAAGGGCGAAGGGGATTGCCGGAGCCTTTGCCGGGAAAAGATTCCCGGCCGTCACCATTGACATCGCCAAGAGGAAGGGGACCAACGCCGTCTCGATCGCCCGGGCGGTCAAGGCGCGGGTGGCTTCACTCCGGGGAAGGGTCATCCCGGACGGAGTCCATGTCACCTGGACCCGGAACTACGGCGCCACAGCCCAGGAGAAATCGAACGAGTTGATGCAACATCTCCTCCTTGCCACGGTTTCGGTAACGATCCTGATCGGTCTCTTTCTCGGGTTCTACGAAGCCCTGGTGGTGGCCGTAGCCGTCCCGGTGACCCTGGCGATGACCCTCTTCATCAGCATGCTTTTAGGCTACACCTTAAACCGGGTCACCCTCTTCGCCCTGATCTTCGCGATCGGGATCCTGGTGGATGACGCGATCGTGGTGGTGGAAAACATCCACCGCCACTACAAGCTGAAGAAGGAAGATCCGCTGCAGGCGTCGATCACGGCGACCGACGAGGTCGGGAACCCCACGATCCTTGCAACACTGACGGTTATCGCGGCACTGCTCCCCATGGTCTTCATCTCCGGCCTCATGGGTCCCTACATGGAACCGATCCCGATCAACTCCTCGGTCGCCATGGTCACCTCCCTGCTGATCGCCTTCATCGTCACGCCCTGGCTGACCTATCACATGACCGGCAAACGAAAAAACCTCAATGCAGAAAAGACCTTTGAACTCAAGGAGACCCGGCTTTACAAGCTCTATCACGCCATTCTCTGTCCCTTGGTCCGGAATCCGTGGAGACGGTGGTTCTTCCTGACCGGGGTCACCCTGCTCCTCTTTGCTTCCATGTTTCTGGTTTACGCCCACAGGGTCCGGGTGAAGATGCTCCCGTTCGACAATAAGAGCGAATTCCAGGTGATCATCGACATGCCGGAGGGGACCACCCTCGAGACCACCTCCGCCCTCTGCATGGAGATCGGCGATTATCTCGCCACAGTGCCCGAGGTCACCGACTACGAAATCTATACCGGGACCCATGCCCCGATCAATTTCAACGGCCTGGTTCGCCACTATTTTCTTCGTCGGGGTCCCAACGTGGCCGGGATCCAGGTGAACCTGCTCAACAAACATGATCGGAAGGCCCAGTCCCACGATATTGCCGTCCGGGTCCGTCCGAAGATCCAGCGGATCGCGAAACGGTACAATGCCCGGGTCAAGATCGCAGAGGTCCCGCCGGGGCCGCCGGTCCTCTCCTCGCTCGTAGCGGAGGTCTACGGTCCCGATCCCGCGGCACAACGCAGGCTTGGCAGGGAGATCCGGAACATCTTCGATTCGACACCGAACGTGGTGGACGTGGACTGGTACGAGGAGGATCCGCAACCGGAGGACCGGTTCGTCATCGACCGCGAAAAGGCCTCCCTTCTCGGGGTCTCTCCCAACGCCGTCACAAAGAGCCTGCGTCTCGCCCTGGCCGGGATGGACGTCGGGCTCCTTCATCTCCCCAGGGAGCGGGAAGCGGTCCCCATACGGCTCCGGTTCGACCGGAAGGAGCGATCCTCGGTTGAAGACCTGACCGCCGTCAAGGTCATGAACCGCCGGGGGAAGCTGATTCCGCTGTCCGAGCTGGTGCAGGTGCGGCGGGGATTCACGGAACCGACCATATTTCACAAGAACCAGAAACGTGTCGTCTATGTCACCGGCGATATGGCGGGAAGCGAGGAGAGCCCCGTTTACGGCATTCTCGATATGCGGCACAAGGTTGAGGCGCTTGCAACGCCCGACGGAATCCCGATTGCAGAACACTATGCGGCGGAACCTTTGACCTCGGATCACTATTCCGTGAAGTGGGACGGGGAGTGGCAGATCACCTACGAGGTCTTCCGGGACATGGGAATCGCCTTCGCCGCGGTCCTGGTTCTGATCTACATCCTGATCGTCGGCTGGTTTCGCTCCTTCGTCGTCCCCCTCATCATCATGGCGCCGATCCCCCTGACCCTGATCGGGATCCTGCCGGGACACTGGATCACCGGCTCCTTCTTCACCGCAACCTCCATGATCGGTTTCATCGCACTGGCCGGCATCATCGTCCGGAACTCAATCCTGCTCGTTGATTTCATCCAGATGAGAAAAGAAGAGGGAGCCAGCCTGACCGACGCAGTCCTCGAAGCCGGCGCCGTCCGCTTCCGTCCCATCCTCCTGACCGCCCTCGCCCTGATCGTCGGCGCCTTGGTCATCCTCCTCGATCCCATCTTCCAGGGGCTGGCCATCTCCCTGATCTTCGGGATCTTTGTCTCGACGGTCTTGACCCTGATCGTCATCCCGCTTCTCTATTATATGGTCATGAAGAACAAAGACGATGAGGGATGCAACCTCTGAAAGAAGGGACAGGCTGTTTTTCCGAGGTGCCGAACACCTGTCTGATGATCAGAGTTCCGCGCCGGAGGCAACGGACGCAGCGGTCTGACGTTTTGCAATCCAGTCTTTTCCCCGCTGACGAAGGCCATCCACCAGACTATAGAAGATCGGCACATAGATGAGGGTCAGGAAGGTCGCCACAAAGAGTCCCCCGATGGCGACGACCGCGAGCGGGGAGAGCCTCTCGAGGCCGAGCGCACGCTCGGCGGCGATCGGGAGCATACCGACGATAGTTCCGGTGGCGGTCATGAGGATCGGCCGGGTCCGGACCCGAACGGCCTGTTCGATGGCGTCCCGGGTCTCCGCACCTTCGGCCCGGGCTTTCTCGATGAAGTCGATCAGCAGGATCGAATTGTTCACGACAACCCCGGCCAGAAGGATCATTCCCATGTTCGCCGGCATGCAGGCGTGCCGCCCGGTGACGAGAAGCCCCCAGACCCCGCCGATCATGGCAAGCGGGATGGCGGTCATGATGATGACCGGGGTCGTCCAGGAGCGGAAGGTCGGCACCAGTGTAAAGAAGAGCAGAATAACCGCAAGGATGAGGGCACGTTTCAGCCGGACCCCGGCTTCGGTCATGTTCTTGATCTCCCCTTCATGGCTGATACTGTATCCCGGCGGGAGGGGAAGGCCGGAAAGGACTTTGACGACCCGTTCCTGAAGGTGTGAGATGGAGGTGGTTCCCCGGTAACCATAGATATCGACGGTCGGCTCGAGATCCTGACGGGTGAACCGGGTCCGGGTCCATCTCTTCTTCACGGTTGCGAGTTCGGAAAGGGGCACCGGTCCCAGCGGGGTGGCGATCTGGACGGCCTTGAGGGCGGAAAGGCTGTTTCTTGCCCCCTCGGGATAACGAACACGTATCAGGTAGCCGTCTTCCCCCGGGACCCGCAGCACCGAAGCGGGCCCGCCTTTGAGGGCGTCCGTGAGCTGGCGGCTGATTTCCACGGGGCCCACGCCGTAGCGGCTCGATTTTTCCACATCGATGGTGAGAAGGAGCTGCCGCTTGTCTCGGGTCCAGGAACGTGTGACCGTGGTGAGTCCCCGGACCTTGCGGAGCCGTGCCGCCGCCTGATCGGCCAGGGAGTCCAGAACTCGGGGATCCGGGCCGGAGATCATTACATCGACCGGGGCGCTGATCGAGGAAAGCGGCGTAGCCCCGAAATCGTAGACATCCAGCGACTTGAGTCCCGGGATCCCCGCCGCCGCTTTCCGGATCTCCCCCTCCAGCTGCCAGATGGTTTTCTTCCTGTGAAAGCGGTCCACGAAGTGAACGGTTATCATCCCCTGCTGCGGGGTTCGTCCGGTACCGAAACTGATGACCCCCGCCTCGGAGCCGACCGTCGTGGAGATCTTCTCCAGCCCCGGCATCTTCTTCAGGATCGCCTCGATCTTCTTCGTCGCCGACTCGGTCGCGGCGAGGGAGGCATCCGGTTCGGTTTCGAATGCGATTTTCATGATCCCCGTGTCCATGGGGGGCATGAGATCTCGTCCGGCCACAGGCATCTGCTTCATGCTGACCACGAAGAGTGCAATGACGGGTAAGATGAAGAGGGGCTTGTGCCGCAGGGCCGTGTGGATCAAACCGGCAAAAAAATCCCGGATCGGATCCACCACGAACCGTCCGAAGAGGGCCGTGAGCCGTTCCAGCCGGGTCTTCTCGGAAGAGGACCGCACCAGATAAGGGGCCAGCAGAGGAATGACCGTAACGGACACGATATAGCTGGAAAGAAGAGCAAGGGCCAGCACCACCGTGAACTGTCTCAGGATCCTCTGGACATAGCCGCCGCTGAACATGATCGGGACCAGGACGATCACCGTGGTAAAGGTCCCGGCCCAGTCGGCCAGGAGGATCTCGTTGAGGCCGTCCACCACCGCCCGGTAGATCGGTTTTCCCAACTGGCGAAAATGCCGCTCGATATTTTCGATCACCACGATGGCATCATCAAGGAGGAGACCCACTGCCACGATCACCGCGGTCAGCGTAACGATGTTCAGTTCGTAGCCGAAGAGATACATGGCCGCAAAGGTCAGAAAATAGGTAAAGGGGATGGAGATGGCGGCAAGGATCGAGATCCGGGTGTTGGCGAGAATCAGGAAGATCACCGCCAGGGTCATGAGCACGGCGTCCCGCAGGGCATCGGCCATATTCCCCACGCTGGTCCGGATGATGCCCCGCTGCGTATCGGCCACCTCCATGGAGAGTTCCGGGTATTTGGCCCGGATCAAAGGCAGCGCCCGCTCTACCGCGTCGATCGTGGTCGTAACGTGACCATGCTCCGGCCGCATGATGTTCATCCCGATCGCAGCCCTTCCGTTCCCCCGGTAGAGGGATTGCCGTTCCCGGAAGGCGGTCCGGACCTTCGCCACGTCCCGGAGGTGGATCTCCCCCCCGACCTCATGCCCGACCACAATCTCCTCCAGCCCGGCCTTTCGGAGACGTTCCCCCTCGGTCTTGACCAGGAACTGGCTCCCCTTCCGGAGGATCAGTCCATCAGGGATATTCACGTTCTGGGCCCGGATGGACAGGAGCACCTCTTCGAGGGAGAGGCCATGGGCATGAAGTTTCCTCGGATCGATCTCGACCTCCATCTCCGGGAAGTAACCGCCGAAGATTTCAACGTCGGCCACATCCGGAATCCGGAGAAAATCTTCACGGATCTCATTGTCAGCCAGTTGACGAACCTTTTCCAGATCCAGATGGCTCCCCGGACGAGGGCTTAGGGCCAGGGTGAAGACCGGCGTGGTGGCGTCACTCACCCGGAAGATCTCCGGAGGGAGGATATCCTGCGGAAGCTTGGAAGCAATCCGCTGCAGAACATTCGCCACATCCGTGGCAGCGGCATCCAACCCCTTTGCATACTCGAATTCCACGCTCACCGCAGCCATCTCATCCCGGCTGACGGAACGGACCTTACGAACCAGGTCCACCGTGGCCAGTTCCTTCTCCACGGTACGGGTCACCTTGTCTTCCACATCTTCGGCCGAGGCCCCCGGTTCCGGGATGATCACCGAGATCACCGGGTAGTTCGCATCCGGGAAGAGGTTCAGCGGCATCGACTTGAAACCGATAAATCCCAGGGCCGCGGCCAGCAAGATAACGGAGGTGATCAGATGAGGCCGTTTGAGATAGGACTCGATAAAGGATTTCCTGGATTCGGTATCTTGCGGGGTTGTCATGATTTTACCTTATGGATGTATGGGTTGATGGTTTCCGCCAGGGGCTTCGGAGGCTACTCCTGGGAATGAACAATCCGGACCGTTTCCCCCTCATGGAGCCTGAGGAGTGCGCTCTCCTGTGCCGTCACGACCCGGGCCTTCTCCGGGATCGCCCCGCTGACCACGGCCCATTCCGGCCCCCGGGAGAGGAGTGTGATCTTTTCGATGTGAATCGTTTCATCATCCTTGATCCGGTAGAGATAGACCGCATCGGTGTTTTCCAGCAGGGCACGCGTAGGAACCCGCCACCCCTGATGTTGACGAATGACAAGATCCACATCCAGGGTAGCGCCGGTCGGGAGACCAAAAGGGGAAGGAATGACATCAAGCTCCACAACGGCAAGGGTCCCTGCACGGACGGCCGGATGAATCCGGCTGATCCGGGCGGAGAGTTTCGGTCCACCGTCGAGCCCCGGTAATAGAAAGGCTTTGCCGCCGACCCGGAGTTTCGGAAAAAGATCCTGGGGGACCTTCACGGAGACGAAGTAGCCGAGATCGGGCGTCTCCATCGCGAGAACCGGTTTCCCCGGTACGGCAAGATCCCCCGGATCAGCCAGCCGGGCCGTAATCACCCCATTGCACGGGGCGGTAATACGGGTGTAGGAAAGGTTTGTCTTTGCTGTGTGAAGTTCATGCGAAAGCGCCGTCACCCGCGCGCGGGCCGCATCCCTCACGGAATGCGAACGGTCCATAGCCTCCCGGCTGATCGCCTTCGCTGCGAAGAGGTCGGCATCCCGCCGATAGATCGCCTCCTGCGTAACCAGGGCGGTTTGCGCGGCGGCGAGCTCGGCCCGAACTTCCGCAACCTTGTCCCGCTCAAGCCGGTCATCCAGGCGGGCGAGGAGGTCTCCCTTCTTCACCTTCGCCCCTTCCCGAACCCGGACCTCTACAAGGGAACCTGTGACTCTGGGCGCAAGGTCCGCCGCCTCCTTCGCCGACAGTGTTCCGAGGAACCGCTTCGTTTCGGGAAAGATCCCTTTCACGACCGGCGCCGTCTCCACGGCAGGGACAACCTCCGCCGGCAGGGGAACCTGTGCAAGTTCGGCCTTCCGGTGTCGAACCAGGAGAACTCCTGCTGAGATGAGGAGGAGGACTCCAACGATCCCGATGATTTTCTTTTTCATAGTCTCATCCTTTTCATGTTTCGCCTTTCTCCGTAAGAGAGGAGCCTGATTGCAAAACCATCCTCTCGC
>JAADIO010000022.1 GCA_013151235.1 Deltaproteobacteria bacterium
TCGTCCCGATATTGACGTGGGGCTTCGTCCGCTCATATTTTGCCTTTGCCATCGGTCTTCCTCCTTATTCAAATCAAACCGTTCAAACCGTTTAAACGGCTTGAACTATCTTAATGGTTATGGAGCCCACGACCGGGATCGAACCGGTGAACCTCATCCTTACCAAGGATGCGCTCTACCGACTGAGCTACGTGGGCCGGAAAAGTCAGAAACCGGAAATCCGGAATTGGAAATTCATCTAAAAGATCTCCTGTTGCCGATGCCTTCCGGAGCCAGCGTTCTCCTGTTCGCTGTTTCCCAAACACCCCATTTCCAAATTCCATTTTCTGATTCCCAATGACTGTCTGCTATCTGGAGCGGGAGACGGGATTCGAACCCGCGACCCTCAGCTTGGAAGGCTGACGCTCTAGCCAACTGAGCTACTCCCGCAATTCATTGTGAAAACGGTTCAAATATTTTTGACCCGTTTTCACAATGAATAATGGTGGGGAGGGGAGGATTCGAACCTCCGTAGGCTTCGCCGACAGATTTACAGTCTGTTCCCTTTGGCCGCTCGGGAACCTCCCCGACGATCATTTAGAAATTGGAAATCAGGAATTAAGAAGATAGCGGAACCTTTTCTTAACTGCGAATTTGTCTCTCCGCATTTATCAGACGAATGTCCCGTCTCACAGGTTTCTAATTTCTATTTTCCAGTTTCCAATCACCCGATTACCTGGAGCCGATGGCCGGAATTGAACCGACAACCTACTGATTACAAATCAGTTGCTCTACCGGGTTGAGCTACATCGGCAATCGACACTTGCCTTACGTGGCCCTCTTCATATTACGGCAGGTTGCAATCCGATCGCAGCAGGCGGTCGGATCACCCCGGCATTTCGGTGCCGCAACGCTGCCTCCTTTGAAAACATGCCTCCCTTGGAGACAATTTCTCAAAGTAAATTGGTAAAATAGACTAATTCAAGTTCGATTTCAAGGAAAAAATCAAAGAATACTCATTTTTTTTCCAGCCGGTTCCGGCACACCTCATAGAGCATCAATCCCGCCGCAACAGAGAGATTCAACGATTCGACTCCCGCTTCCATCGGGATTGAGACCACCCGGTCACAGACATCGAGAACCAGCCTGCGCACCCCTCGTTCCCCGCCAACCACCAGCGCCACGGGCCCGGAAAGATCGACATCACGGTAGCACTCCTGCCCGGCCGCGCCCGTTCCGATCACCCAAACCCCCTGTTTTTTAAGGACTTCAATCGTTCGAACAAGATTGGTAACCCTCGTCACGGCGAGCCGTTCCAGGGCGCCGGCCGATCGTTTGAAGGCCACACCACCCAGGGGAGCCGCCCCTTTTTTCGGCACGATCAGACCGTGCACACCCGCGGCCACGGCCGTCCGGGCCACGGCACCCAAATTCCCGGGATCTTCCACGCTGTCCAGAATCAGAAAAAAAGGGTCTTCCCCTTTCCGGGCAGGGAGTGCAAGCAGATCTTCCAGAGGAAGTGTCGTCTTTTCACCACAGCGGGCGATCACCCCTTGGTGTATCCCTCCGGGGACAAGACGATCGAGACGAGTCCGTTCTTCGTAATGGAGTTTCAGGGAGCGTCGGCGCGCCTCCTCCCCGATCCGCCGGATCTTCGGGTTTCTCGACCCCTTCCGGATCCAGACCTCTTCAATGGCCCGATCCGGCAAGCAATTCTTCCACGGGATGAATCCCGAAGATATATTCCACCATTTACCGTTCCCACTCCCAGTCCGTTGTCCCGTCGGGCCGATCCTTCAGCCGAACCCCCCGGGCCGCCAACTCATCCCGAATCCGGTCCGCAGCCGCCCAGTCCCTGTTCTTCCGGGCCGCAAGACGCTCTTCGATCATCGTCTCGATCCGGTGGGAGGATTCGTCGGCGTTCCCTTTCAGAACGGATTCGGGCGCCTCCCGGAAGAGGCCGAGTACCGCGCCGATCTTTTCCATGTTTTCCCGGAAGTTGCGGAGCAAAGGCATCAGGGCCGTACCCTGTAAAGAAGTGAGGTCCTGCACGGCCCCGTTCAGCACCCGGACCACTTCGAAGAGATTTCCCAGGGCTTTGGCCGTATTAAAATCGTCGTCCATGGCCTCCTCGAACCGGGGGAACATCGCCTCCACCTCCCGGCGCACCTCGGCTGTACCGTCGTCCCTTTCTGCCGTGCATTCCTTCCCCCCATCGGCCAGAAGGCGATCCACGGTCTGAAGCAAATTATAGATCCGGCGGCGGGCCCGATCGGCATCCTGGAGGTTCCGGTCGGAAAAATCGATCGGGCTCCGGTAGTGGGTGGTCAGCAGGAAGAGGCGGACCGCCTCGGGATTGAACTTCTCCAGAACCTCCTTGATCGTGAAGAAGTTCCCTAACGATTTCGACATCTTCTCCTGGTCGATATTGACAAAACCGTTATGGAGCCAGTAGCGGACAAAGGGTTTCCCCGTGGCCGCCTCGCTTTGGGCGATTTCGTTCTCGTGGTGGGGAAAAATCAGGTCCTTGCCGCCGCCGTGAATGTCGATCGACTCCCCGAGGTGGGCCTGGCTCATGGCCGAACATTCGATATGCCAACCGGGGCGGCCCGGCCCCCAGGGACTCTCCCAGGCGGGCTCCCCCTCCTTCGAGGCCTTCCAGAGGACAAAATCGAGGGGACTTCTCTTTTTCTCGTCCACCTCGACACGGGCACCGGCCTGGAGTTCGTCGAGTTTCCGCTTCGAAAGTTTCCCGTAGGCAGGAAGGGTTGCAACCTCGAAGAGGACATCGCCCCCGGCCTCGTAAGCATGTCCCTTCTCCACCAGCTTCTTCACCAGATCAATGATCTCCTTGATATGCTCCGTTGCCTTCGGCTCGATGTCGGCCCGTTCCACTCCCAGGGCCGCCATATCCTTCCGGTACTCTTCAATATACCGCTCGGCGATCTCTCCGGCGGCAACCCCTTCCTCGTTGGATCGTTTAATGATCTTATCGTCCACGTCGGTAAAGTTGCGGACATAGGTCACGGAAAACCCACGGTAGGCCAGATAACGGCGGATCATGTCGAAGACCACCGCCCCCCGGGCATGGCCGATATGGCTGTGATCGTAGACCGTAACACCACAGGCGTACATCTTCACTTCCCCGGGATGGATCGGCCGGAACTCCTCCTTGCCGTCGGTCAGGGTATTATAGACGCGGAGCATCTTTTTCTTCCTCCGTTACGATGATCGCCCCCACGGCGCAGACACCAAGACAGGCGCCACATTCGATGCAGGCATCAAGGACCCGGAAGACCTCCCCCTCCTCGATGGCATCAACGGGACAGGTGGCCTGACAGGCACCGCAACCGACGCATTCCGTGGTGATGATAAAAGACATAACAAGTTTACGGCTTCACAAAAAATCCATCCACTGCGTTGATCAGGTTTTGAGTTCGCTACGGCACACAAGCCAGAACGCCTCTCTCGTCGTCAAAACCTTCGCGCCTTGTATCCGGATACTGTTTACTTCGCCGTTCATGAGATCCGCAAAATTTACTTTCAAAAAATTCCAACATATGATAATGATTGAAAAAATAATATAACATCCTGAAAATCCGGAAGGCAAGGATTAAAAATGCAACTGTTCCTGAACACCTTATTCGTCGGTTTCGGCGGCTTTTTCGGTGCCATCCTCCGCTATCTCGCGAGCGCCTGGATCGGTCAGCGCTGGGGCAGAGCCTTCCCCCTCGGAACCTTCTTCGTTAATGTGGCCGGCTGCTTCCTCATCGGCCTGCTCATGACCCTGTTCGCGGAGAGGGTCATGGCCAGTCCGCAACTCCGGTTCTTCCTGACCGTCGGATTCTTAGGCGCTTTTACGACCTTCTCTACATTCGAATACGAAACGGGGGCGCTTCTCTTCGACGGAGAGTTTATACTGGCCTCGCTGAATGTCTTCCTGAGCCTGATCATCGGCTTCGGCGCCCTCAAGTTAGGCGAATCACTGGCACGGAAACTTTAAGCATGGAGAAATTATGGTTAAAAAAGGTCCGGCAAAGAAACTGACCATCTACGTGGATGAATCGGACAGTCATGGCAACAAACCGGTCCACGAAGCGGTGGTCGACATTCTTCACCGAAAGAAGGTAGCCGGCGTGAGCGTCTTCCGTGGATCGGCAGGCTTCGGAAGCAAGGGGGTCTATCATTCGTCCAAGATGCTCACCCTTTCCGGGGATATGCCGGTCAAGATCGAGGTCGTCGATTCGGAGGAGATGATCAACCGGGTTCTCCCGGACATCTACCAGATCGTTGAAAAAGGTCTCGTCGAAATCAGCGACACGGAAGTAATCAAGTGCTGCAAAAACGCCCAGGAAAGCAACGAGGAGGTAAAAAAACGAATGAAACTTCAAGGCAAGGCGAAGATGCTTCGTGTCATCATCCGGGAGGACCATAAATGGGAGGGGGAACCCCTCTACGAAGCGATCGTGAAACGGTTCATCATGATGGACATCGCCGGCGCCACCGTCTACAAGGCATTCGCAGGCTACGGCCCGCACAAACGCTACCACAAGATCCGGTTTCTCTCCCGCGGGAAGGAGATGCCTGTTCTGATCACCATCATCGATACCGAGGAAACCATCCGGAAGGTCCTTCCCGTCCTGGATGACATGGTCTCCGAAGGAATTGTCGTCCTATCCGACGTGGACGTCATTAAATACACCCACGGTGCGGGCGATCCCGAAATGATTTGAAGACCGTCATCAACAAAGAAACTCCGGGGTAAAACTCATGCACTCCTACCGGAAAGAACGGCCTGATCTCGCTCCCTATGCGGCAAGAAGTGAGCGGTCCCGGGGACGACGTTATCAGGAATCGTTCAAGGACAACCGGACCGCCTTTCAGCGCGACCGGGACCGGATCATCCACTGCGCTGCCTTCCGTCGTCTTGAATACAAAACGCAGGTATTCGTCAACCATGAAGGGGACTACTACCGAACCCGGCTGACCCATTCCCTTGAGGTGGCCCAGATCGCACGGGGCACGGCCCGCGCCCTCGGGCTGAATGAAGAACTGGCCGAGGCAATTGCCCTCTCGCACGACCTTGGGCACACCCCCTTCGGCCATTCGGGCGAGCATGTCCTGAACGACTTGATGAAAGAGCACGGCGGGTTCGAACACAACCGGCAGAGCCTCCGGATTGTGGAAGAGCTGGAGGAGCGATACCCGGACTTTTCCGGTCTGAACCTTACCTACGAGACGCGGGAAGGAATCATCAAGCACTCCACCTATCACGACAACCCCTCCATTACGGAGATGCAGGATTATCATCCCGGCGTGGTCCCGACGCTTGAAGCCCAGATCATCAACCTCGCGGACGAGATCGCCTACAACAATCACGATATCGATGACGGACTGACCTCGGGTATGCTGGACCGGAAGGAACTCCGGGACGCCGTCCCCCTCGTCGAACGTGTTTTCACAAAGATCGAGAGGCAATGGCCGCAAATCGACGAAACCCGAAAAAAATATCAGGCCATCAGCCATCTCATCGGATTTCTCATCAATGATCTGGTGGAGCATTCAACGGCCCTTCTGAAGGAACACGACATCCGCTCCCTGGAAGATATGCGGGAGAAGAACGTGATGATTATCTCCTTCAGCCCGGAAACCCACAGAGAGAACACGGAATTGAAACGGTTCCTCTATCACAACCTCTATACGCACTATCGTGTCGAGCGGATGCGAATCAAAGGAAAAATGGTCCTCACCTCCCTGTTTGAGACTTACATGGAGAATCCCACCCTTCTGCCGAAAAAATACTACCGCATGATGGAGAAGGCGGGAAAACAACGGATCATCGCCGATTACATCGCAGGAATGACCGACCGCTACGCCCTGGACGAATACAAGAAGCTCTTTGAACCTTTTGAACGGACGTAAGTCCAGGGCTCGGGAATCAGGAATCGGGGAACCGTTATTCTTTCATCACCACGGTTTAGACAATCGCGATCATCTGCCGCGGATACACTTCAAAGAATCATGCCATGTCAGTCGTAAAGATCATCACCGAATCTTCCCGGCCCGGAAAACGCCGGAGAATCCTCAATGGCATCCTGCCCTATGTACGGTCGAACCGATGTTCCGAACTCCTGATTCTCGTCCCGTCAAACCGGATGGTTGAAGAAATCCGGGAGGCCCTGCTGCAACAGGAATCGGTACCGGGGTTTCTCGGGCTCCGGCTCATGACCTTTCTGGACCTTGCCCGGGACATATTTCAAAACGGTTCTTTTCCCGGTCGGATCGGCAGTACTCCGGCCCGGCAGTGGCGGCTTCATTCCATCCTCTCCACCCTGCCCCCCCTGAAACCGTTCGGGGAGATCCGGGAAACACGGGGAATGCTTTCTCTGACCACGGATTTTATCCGTACGCTCAAGGAAGCGGGAATCCCCCCGGAAGAATTTGAAGCATCTCCGCCCGTCCGGGACAATCCGCATCTACGGGCCTTGGGGGAAATCTACCGGAAATACGAAAAATACCGGACGGCACAAGGAATCCTGGACCGGGAGGACCTCCTCCGCCTGGCGGCGGAGGGGATCCGGAAAGCGCCCTCCCGATCTTTCACATCTCTCCGTGAGATCATCGTAACCGGGTTTTATGACTTTACACCTCTTCAAGCAGGGTTTCTCTCCGCCCTCTCCACCCTTTCGGATTTGAAAGAACTTTCCATTTTTCTGGACGCCCCGCTCTCCTCCCCGGTCACCGTGAGGAGCCTGAAGCGGTTGCAACATTTTCTTCCCGGAGCGGAGATCCGTTCTTCCCAGAGAAAAGAGGAAACCCCGGCGAAGGCCCTGCACCACTTGCAGCAATGCCTTTCGACCCCGGCGGTAAAACCCGAACCGGTCCCCGGTGATGAGAGCATCGAGCTCCTGGAGGTACCCGGAAGGTATCGCGAAGTGGAGGAGATGGCCCGAAGGATCCGGGAACTTCACAAAAAACATGGACTTTCCTTCCATGATATGGCGGTCGTCTTCCGGAACCTCAGCGACTACCGGGAAAAGGTCCGGGAGATCTTCCGCTCTTTCGGAATTCCCCATCAACTGACTTCGGGCCTGCCCCTCAGGAACAATCCTCTGATCAGGACCGTAACGGCACTGCTGGAATGTCCCCGTTCCGGATACCGTCGCGACGCAGTCTTTCGTCTATTGGCTTCTTCCTATCTCCGTTTCGAACCTCTTGAACGGAGCACGATCACACCGGAACGGATCGACACCCTTGCGCGGGAGGCCATGATTCAGGGGGGGCGCGATGAATGGAAGATGCGCCTCAAGTCACGGCTGGATCTACTCACGACCCGAGAACAGTACCTGCAGGAAAGCTACGGAACCGACCGGGACGAAAAAGGACACAAGGAGAGGATCGACCGGTGCCGTTCGAAAATCAAGGATTACAGGAAATGCATGGATGTGCTGGAGAGCTTCTTTGACCTCTTTGCCGATCTTCCGTCGGAAGCCACGATCCCGGAATTCATCGAACAGCTGGAGCATCTCCGGAACACCTTTCACCTGAAAGAACAGATCTACGAAAGAGACGATCTCGATCTGGTTCACCGGGACCAGACCGCCTTCCGAGAGTGGCAGGAACTTCTCGAACAGCTCTCCCGGGAACAGATGGGGTTACAGAGGGTCTCTCTTGCCGACTTCGTCCGGCTCCTCTCTCTCACGCTGGCGGAAAAGAACTACTCCCCCGACCCTCCGCAAGAAGATGCCGTCCTGGTGACGGACGCACTCGGCATCCGGGGGCTTTCCAGACCGGCGGTTCTGATCGGAGGATTGGTGGAAGGAATCTTTCCGCGGAACCATTCCCCAAGTCCCCTTTTCAGCGAATCCGACCGGCAACGGCTCAACAAGCATTTCGGCCCCAACCGATGGATCCCCCTGCGCTCCCAGCAGCGGGAGGAAGAGGACCTCTTTTTCCGTTTTGCCGTCGGCGCCGCCGAACATTTCCTGATCCTCTCCCGTCCGAGGACCGACGGGGAAGGACACCCCCTCCTCCCCTCCAGCTACCTCGACATCCTCGGTGCCCTTTTCTCCCAAAGGATCAAGGTCACTTGCCGCTACTTGAACGATCCTTTACCCTCGGAAGACCCTCTCACGAACGAAAAGCCGCTATACCGTCCCGGCGAACTGCTCGAGTATACCTTCCGGGCCCTCTCCCGTCCCGTCACGGAGGAACCGGATTTTCCCTCCCTCCTGAAGCTCCTTCTCCGGGAGCGGTGGGAGACCTGTCGTTCCCTCTGCCACGGCCTTACAGTGCAACAGGCTCGCAAAGAAGTAAACGGAAGCTATCTGGGACATCTCGGCCCCGACGCAGCCCGCGGAATCCGGCAGGGAGAAGGAAATTACTCCGTCACGGCCCTGGAACGATACGCCGCCTGTCCCTTTCAATACTTCTGTGAACGGGAACTCAAACTTCGCCCCGTGGAGGAAGTGGAGGAAGAGGTGGGAGCCCTTGATCTGGGAAGTCTCTATCACCGGATCCTGGAACGTTTTTTCCGTGAGATGGAGGGGCCGGTCACGAAATCCGCCCTTGCCGCCGCCCGAAAGAGGCTGGACCGGATCGAGAAAGAAGAACTGGCCCGGGTGGAAAAAGGGGGAATCCCCGGCCACCGGAAAATCTGGGAGATTCGGCAGACAGAGATCCGGGATGTCCTGGACCGTTTTCTTCTGGATGAAATAGAGGCCTTTGAATCAACGGGAGAAATCCCCTCCCATTTCGAAGTAACTTTCGGGATGAAGGATGTCTCCCGGAGAGATCCCCTCTCCTCGCCGGATCCGCTGATCCTTCCTTCGGAATCGGGCGAAATCCGGATGGAGGGAAAGATCGACCGGATTGATCTGAAGGACGGGGAACCGCCGCACTTTTCCATCCTCGACTACAAGACGGGCGGCAGTAAACCGCCGGGGCCATCGGGAATCGAAAAGGGGGAAACCCTCCAACTCCCGGTCTATGCCGCGTGGGCGCTGGGGGCCTTCGCCGACGGCCGGGAACTCGGTCATGCCTCCTTTGTCCTGCTCCGCAAAGGGAGCAGGAAATGCCTGATCAATCCGGCCGGGCAAGGCCGGCAGGAGTGGAAAGAAATCTCCGAACGGTATGTCCGAAACTATGTCGAAGAGATCCGGCATGGACGCTTCCCCCCGGGAGAGAAAAACTGTCCCCCTTACTGTCGATACGGAGAGATCTGCCGGAAAGGTGAAAAGGGTCGGCCATGATCCAGTGGATGAAATTACACGAAGTCGTCCTGCTTTGGATGGGCTTTGTGTCGATCCTCACCTTCGCGGGAACCCTCTTTACGATCCCGCTGCTGCTTGTCCGGATTCCGGAAGACTATTTTACCCGCACCGCCGGACCGCACAACCGTCGGCAATATCGTCATCCGGCAATCAGGATCTTCGTACTCGTGATCAAGAATCTCCTGGGAATTCTCTTCATTGCGGGGGGAATCGCCATGCTCTTTCTCCCGGGCCAGGGGATCCTGACGATCCTCATCGGAATCATTCTGACGAATTTCCCTGGAAAACCGGCCCTGGAACGGTGGCTGATCCGTCACAGCGCCGTCTATCATCCCGTGAACCGGCTTCGTAGATGGGCACATCACCCACCCCTGCAGATCCCCCATCGGGATAAAAAATAGCCTCCCGCCGGAATGTTACGGCGAGATCAATCCTCTCTTTCTCCCTCCTTTCATGAATTCTTCTAAACTTCCTCCCTCTTTCTGCCGATATGAGAGATAACGATCTTCACATTTTCAGCACATCACGGATCATCATTTCAGGAAGGTAAGACAATGCCAATGGTTGCCGCGGGAAACGACCTGTGTAAAAGATTGCAGAAAAACTTCAGGTTTTTCAGTACTCTCCGGGAGGAAGAGGTGGAAGATTTTATGGAGTTTTGTGATTACCGGAAAAAACCTGCGGGAACAATGATCTGGCGGGAGGGAGATGAAGACAACTCGGCGGCATTCATCGTATCCGGACGGTTGGGAATCAAGAAGAAGACCGAATTCGAGGGAAAGCACGTCATCGTCGGGACCTATGGACAGGGTTCCGTCGTGGGGGAACTCTGTCTGTTAACCGATAACGCCCGATCCGTCAGTGCGGAAATTATCGAACCGGCGGAGATCGTGATTCTCTCCAACCGGAATTTTGAGAAACTCCTTTCCAAACACCCCATGCTGGGACTGAAGCTTCTCAAACACATTTTTCTCACCACCAGCGCCAGACTTCGGCGAACCTACGATCGGATCGCTTCAATCTTCTGAAAGCCTTCCCTGACTCGGGCCGACTCGAGAACCGTCCGGTCATGCTCTGCGATCAGGACGGCACCGGCCGACTGAACCCACAATAGAACCGACAAGAAAAACAGTAATCGGTGAGTGCAAGATCTATCTTCTTCCGCACCTGATAGATAAAACCGCGCCGGAAATAACCGTCGGGGGCGTCCGGTCTCAGCTTGATCATCTTCTCTGCGCTGATATGGCCCCCGCTGTATCACCGGTCATCCGGGCGGTCTCTTCCTGCACGAGATAGGCCGCGAAAAAATCCGGATGTTTCTTGATCAACTTATTCACCAGTTCCCGGGCATTAGCATACTTCTTTGCCTTGAGGTAATAACCGGCAAGGGCCATCCTCGTCTTGACAATCTCCGGCTTGAGCTGCAAGGCCTTTTTTAATGACTCCTCTCCCAAGAGCGGCTCGTTGTTGAACAGGTGCGCTAGGCCCACCCGCAGGTAGAGATCAGGATCGTCAGACCGGTCCTTCAGTACGACACAATACTCGTCGATCGCCGCACCGGGGCCCTTCCGCTTCATATCAAGGTGCGCCTTCTTCAGCGAGGCATCAATCCGGTGGGCAATGAGCAGAATCTCGCCGATCGCAATCTGGGCGTCAAGGCGGTCGGGATCGAGTTCCACCGTCTTCAGCAGGCTTCCGTAGGCCTGCCAGGGTTGCTGCAGTTTGAGATATGTCAGGGCCATCTGATAATAGCCCTCCGCGTATTTCGGGTCAATCTGGAGGACATTCTTGAACTCAATCAGGACCTCCTTGTATTTCTCTTCGCTATAGTATTTTTTACTCCGATTGAGATAGTTCGTTTTTTTCTTTGATGGTTCCGCAGGCAACGGACAGGATCAGTCAAACGAAAATCAGGAGGAGGAACGGAGAAAAGGGCATCCTTCGACGTGACATGAGCACCTCTCTCTTACGGGATTGATGTTCTTCCGTCCCCCCTCTGGACGAACCGGGAGCCGGAGAAGATAGATGAGAGGCAAACTCCATCCGAAGCAACAACTAAGAGGACTTCCGTTCCAGCCGATTCATGGCCGCCATGAGGAAACCGAGCATGAAAAAAGCACCGGGGGGGAGGATCATCAAAAGCATCGGGAGATATCCCTTCCCGAAGAGGGCAACCCCTAAGAGCGATCCGTTCCCCAAAACTTCCCGGATACTTCCAAGCAGTGTAAGGGAGAGAGTAAAACCGGCCCCCATCCCGAGACCATCCAGGATGGAATAGAAAACACCATATTGAGAAGCGAAGGCCTCCGCCCGCCCCAGGATGATACAGTTCACAACAATCAGGGGAATAAAGAGCCCCAAAGATTTATGAAGATCGTGGGCAAAGGCATTCATCATGAGATCTACAACCGTCACGAAGGAGGCAATCAGGATGATGAATGCAGGAATCCGGACGCCCCGCGGGATGACCTTCCTCAGAAGGGAGACGGCCGCGTTGGAACAGACCAGGACCGCAAGGGTGGCCGCCCCCATACCGAATCCATTGACTGCGCTCGTCGTCACCGCCAACGTCGGGCACATCCCGAGGACCAGTCGAAAGGTCGGATTCTCTTTCCAGAGACCCTTGGTAAATTCGTGTATCGCTTTCATTAGATCAATTCTCCCGGAATTCCCTCTTATAGAACTCCAGCCCTTTCTTCACGGCTTTGACCACCGCCCGGGGAGAGATGGTGGCACCGGTAATCTGATCAATCTCTCCGCCGTCCCGTTTGACCTTGAGGTTGTTCTTCAGGGATTTCCCGATCAGCCCCCCGGGTCCGCTTCCCCGGCCGGGCCAGGTCTTAACACTTGAGATTTTGGCCCCCAATCCGGGCGTCTCGGAAAGACTGATGATCTCGATCCCCGTGATCACCCCTTTCGGGTTCACCCCCATCATGATCTCGATGGGACCGCCGTAGCCGTCGGGTGCCACAACCAGGAAGGCCCGGCCCACAACGTTGCCGTCCTTCTTTCCGATATAAACCCTCCGTACAATATCGTTTCCCTTTCCGTCCTTGCCGATGATCTTATCGACAAATTCGGCATCGGCCTTGTTGTTGTACGGAGGTAAAACAGCCTTGATGGCCCGGCGGACCTCCTCCGCCTTGGCCTCGGCAATCGGTCCCTTCGTCACATCATAGACCTTTGCCAGAATCCCGGCGGACAGGATACAGAAGAGTCCCAGGACGATCACTAATTTCAGAGTATCACGCATCGCACCATCCGATTCCCGATTTCAATTTCCCAATTCCTGTTTTCCGGTTCCCGATTTCGAATCGCTATTTACAAATTTGATGAAGTCGTAAAAAGTCCGTTCGACCCTTCGACACGCTCAGGGCGAACGGTGTAAGTCATTGATATTCCGTTCGTGTGGTTCGGCCGGCTTCCGAGCATGGTGAGCTTGCCGAACCACATGCTCGGAAGCCTGTCGAACCATGAACGGAATCCGAAAACGACTTTTTACGACACCATCAAATTTCTGATTCCTAATTTCTAATTCCCGTTCCCCCGCGTTCCGAAGGTCCCCGGTTTCACCCATCGGTCGATCAGCGGGGTTGCGGCATTCATCAGGAGAATCGCAAAGGAGACTCCTTCCGGATAGCCGCCCCAGAAACGGATCGTCATCGTGATCAGGCCGCACCCCACGCCGAAGACCAGCATCCCCCGGTGGGTCACCGGGCTGGTAACCAGGTCGGTGGCCATGAAGAAAGCGCCGAGGATCAGTCCGCCCGTGACCAGATGAAACTGCGGCGGAGCATAACGGTTCGGATCGATGCCGTGAAAGAGCGCCGCAATCACCAGAACCGTCCCTAAAAAGCTGAAAGGAATATGCCATGTGATCACCCGTTTCGCAATCAGGTAGAGCCCCCCGATGATCAGGGCCAGGGCCGAGATCTCACCTAAACTCCCGCCGACATGCCCCAGGAAGGGATCGATGAGGGAGAGATGAGCGATTCCGGAAAGGTCATGATGGAGAAGAATGGACTCCTTCATTCTTCCTAATGGCGTGGCCCCCGTTACGGTGTCGACCCCCCGCTGGAAAAAGGGCTGCGCCTTCGGCCAGGTCGTCATCTGGACGGGCCAGGAGATCAGGAGGACCACACGGGCGACAAGAGCCGGGTTGAACAGGTTGTACCCCAGCCCCCCGTAGAGCTGTTTTCCGATGATAATGGCGACACCGCTTCCGACGACGCAGAGCCACCAGGGGGCGCCGGCCGGCAGATTCATGGCCAGCAAAATTCCCGTCAGGGCGGCACTCAGATCACCAACCGTCACGGTACGATGCATGATCCGTTGCAGGAGTACCTCAAACCCGATCGCCGTAACGGTCGTAATCAGGAGGACCCGGAGGGCATCAAAACCGAAAAAATAGAGCCCGACGAGCAGGCCCGGTACCAGCGCCAGGATCACATTGTGCATCAACAGAGGGATCGACTCCCCGCTTGCAATATGGGGAGAAGAGGAAAGGACCAGCGGCTCCGCAGCGGCCTCTTCCTTTTTCTTGACCGGCGCCTTATTCCCTTTCTCATTCGGCGCCGGTTTCGACGTTGTCTCTTTTTTTTCTTCCGCCATAATCCCTGTGACCGATCCTTACGTACCCGGTTTGTTGTTGTCAGGCATTCTTACTCGCAATTTTACTCTTAATCCTAACCAGATGATCTTAAAAATGGATTAAGGTTACGATGAAGATTAAGAGCAATCCCCTGCTCCCCTGTCCCTAAGATTTTCCCCCGTGCTCCCCGTGGTCAATGCTTTTGATCTTGCCTTTGCCCCTCTGTGCCTCTGCCCCTTTGCCCCTCTGCCTGTTACTTCTTCTTCCGGGCCATCACCTCGGCCTTGCCGAACCGGATCAGGTGCACCAGCGGCCGGGCGGCCGGGCAAATAAAGGCACAGGAGCCGCACTCGATACAGTCGAGGATCCGGTTCCCTTCCAGTTCGTCCATGACGCCCGCCTCCACGTAGACACCCAACAGACTCGGGTTGATCCGCATGGGACAGGCTTCCACACATTTTCCACACCGAATGCAGGGGCGGGAATCTTTCAGTTTCAGGTCTTCCTCCCGGAAGACCAGGATCCCCGAAGTACCCTTGATCACCGGGACTTCCAGTGAGTACTGGGTCATTCCCATCATGGGGCCGCCGGAGATGACCTTCCCTCTTTTGCCTTTAAACCCGCCGCAGTAGTCGATCAGCTCCGAGAAGGGGGTCCCGATCCGGACCCGGAGGTTCTTCGGATCCCGGATGCCCGGGCCGGTAACGGTCGTCACCCGTTCAATGAGCGGCATCCCGTCATGAACAGCACAGTAGATGGCAGACGCAGTTCCCACGTTCTGGACCACCACCCCCACATCCATAGGCAGCCCACCCGAAGGGACTTCCCGGTTCAGGATGGCCTTGATCAACTGCTTCTCCGCCCCCTGCGGATATTTCACCTTGAGGGGAACCACCTCAATCCCCGGAAGGGATACAGCCTCCCGGGACATCACCTCGATGGCATCCGGCTTATTCCGTTCGATTCCGACAACCCCTCGCGAGACCCCCAGAACTTTCATGAGAATCGAAAGACCGCCGAGGATCTTCTCCGGCGCCTCCAGCATGAGACGGTGATCGGCCGTCAGGAACGGTTCGCATTCCACGCCATTCACGATGACCGTATCAATCGATTTCTCGGCCGGCGGGGAGAGCTTCACATGGGTCGGGAAGGTCGCCCCGCCCATGCCGACGATCCCCGCGTCCCGGATCTTTGTCTTCAATTCCCCGGGAGAAAGAGAAAGAAAATCCTCACATCCCGAAAGGCCGTCGAATTTCCGGTCTTCCCCGTCGGAGTCGATCACAACGGAAGGAACATCCCGCCCGATTGCGTGCGGCATGGGTGCCACGGCGGTCACGATCCCGGAGATGGAGGCATGGACCGGCGCCGAGACAAACCCCTTTGCACCGCCGATCGGCTGCCCAGCGGAAACGGTTTCTTTTACCTTGACCAGAGCTTCACAGGGAGCTCCGATATGCTGCTGCAGGGGGATGACAACCCGCTTCGGCAGCGGAAGATTTTCGATCGTTTTCCGTTCCGTATAGTGTTTTTCTTCGGGAGGGTGAATCCCCCCTGCCGGAAAGGTAAGTGTCTTCAAATTATCTACCTTGAAAAATTATTTTTCTCCGGACTGCCGCCCCCGGACTTGAATAATCTCCTGCAGTTCATGCATGAAATCTTCGATATCCTTGAAGGAACGATAGACCGAGGCAAACCGGACGTAGGCAACATCATCGGTCTGATGGAGAAGGGACATGATCTCCTCGCCGATCTCCCCGCTTGCAATCTCCTTTTCCATCCGCTCCTGGAACTTCCGCTCGATCTTGTCCACCATCGACTCGATGGTGTCCATACTGACCCCCCGTTTCTGACAGGCCTTGACGATCCCGTCCCGGATCTTCTTCCGGTCGAAAGGTTCCCGGCGGTTGTCTTTCTTGATCACCATCGGAAGGATTTCTTCCACCCGCTCGTGGGTGGTGAAACGGCGTTCGCACTGCAGGCATTCCCGACGTCGACGGATGACATCTCCTTCGCGCCGCAGGCGCGAATCGACGACCTTGTTCTCTTTGTGACCGCAGAACGGACATTTCACGGGAGCCTCCTCAAGGGACTTCCCCCACTTCCGAATCGTGCCATTGGATCAACTCCACACCGGCTTCCGCCAGCATCTCACGGGAGAGTAAATCCGGATAATCACCTTCGTAATAAATCCTGCGAATCCCTGCATTGATAATCATCTTCGAGCAGATCATACAGGGAAGATTGGTACAGTACAGATCGGCGCCTTCGATACTGATCCCATGCTTGGCGGCCTGAATGATGGCGTTCTGTTCCGCATGGAGGGCCCGGCAGAGTTCGTGCCGCTCACCGGAGGGGACATTCATCTGTTCCCGGAGACAGCCGATTTCAAGGCAATGACGAGTCCCCGAAGGGGATCCATTGTAACCGGTCGTCAGGATATTCTTATCCTTGACGATCACCGCACCGATATGACGGCGCAGGCAGGTGGAACGGCTCTTCACCATATGGGTGATGTCCATGAAATATTCTTCCCAGGAGGGACGCTTCATATTCCTGAGGGCTCCGGTAAAGAGATGATCCTTCATTCCGCCAGCCGGTCGGTATAGACGGGGAAATTTTCGTTCAATTGCGCCACCTCCTGACGCACCGACCGGACAACCTCCTCCGAATCGATATTCTGCAAAACCCGATCAATAAAATCGACAATCCTGCGGGCCTCCTCCTCCTTCATTCCCCGGGTCGTAATAATCGGCGTCCCGATCCGGATACCGCTGGTGATGGTCGGCGGCGCCGTATCGAAGGGAATTACATTCTTGTTCAGCGTAATTCCGGCACGATCCAACGCCTTTTCGGCCCGGTCACCGGAAATCCCCGTCTCACTGAGATCAACCAGCATAAGATGGTTGTCGGTCCCCCCGGAGACAATTCTGTACCCCCGATCCTGCAGCTCCTCCGACATGGTCCGGGCATTCTTGATGACCTGCGCCTGGTACTCCCTGAAGGTCGGCAGCATCGCCTCTTTCAGGGCCACGGCCTTTCCCGCGATGGTGTGCATGAGAGGCCCTCCCTGCATGCCGGGAAAAATCGTATGATCCAGAGCCCGACCGAATTTCTCCTTGCAGAAAATCATCCCCCCCCGGGGGCCGCGCAGGGTCTTATGCGTCGTCGTCGTTACGAAATCGGCAAGCGGCGTGGGGTTGGGATGGAGCCCCACCGCGATGAGGCCTGCAATGTGGGCGATATCCACCATGAGATAAGCGCCGACCTCGTCGGCAATACTGCGAAAAGCATCAAAATCTATCGTCCGGGAATAGGCCGATGCGCCGGCAACAATCATCTGCGGACGAAGCGTCCGGGCCGTCTCCCGGACCTCGTCGTAATCGATCCGTCCGGTTTCACGGGAGACCCCGTAGGAATGGGACCCATAGAGTTTGCCTGAAATGTTCACGGAGGCTCCGTGGCTCAGATGCCCCCCGTGAGAGAGCGACATCCCCAGGATCTTATCCCCCGGTTCGAGTACGGTCAGATAAACCGCCAGGTTGGCCGAGGTCCCGGAGTGCGGCTGGACATTCACATGCTCGGCACCGAAGATCTTCTTCGCCCGGTCGATCGCCAACTGTTCCACACGGTCCACGTTCTCGCAGCCGCCGTAGTAGCGATGCCCCGGATACCCCTCAGCGTACTTGTTCGTCATCACCGACCCCTGCACATCGAGGACCGCTTGACTGACGTAGTTCTCCGACGCGATCAGAACAATCTGTTCATTTTCCCGGAGGGCCTCATCCCGCAGGGCATCCGCCACTTCCGGATCCAATTCTCTTAACAATCCAAGACCTTCTCTTTCGTCACTTCGACTCAAAACCACAGATCTTTTCGACACGCCGGGCATGCCGCCCGCCTTCGAAATCCGTTTCCACCCAGACCCGGACCATCTCCTCGGCCAGACCGCTTCCGATCACCCGCTCGCCCATGGTCAGAATGTTGGCATTGTTATGCTCCCGGGAAAGCCGGGCGGTAAAAATATTGTGGCAGAGGGCTGCACGAACACCGGGAAACTTGTTGGCGGCAATCGACATCCCGATCCCGGTGCCGCAGATCAGGATCCCCCGGTCAAAGACCCCTTCCGATACCCCCTGTGCCACCTTTTCGGCATAATCGGGATAGTCCACGGATGCCGCATCACTACAGCCGAAATCGGTCACGTCATGACCGAGTCCCGTCAGGATCTTGCAAATCTGATTCTTCAGCAAATACCCGCCGTGATCCGCTCCCAGGGCGATTCTCATCCCCATTTCCTTCCCGGACCGCATGCGGTCCTCCGTGGTTACAAAAACTTGTGCATCATACTGAATTCCGGTTTCCCGGTCAAGAAAAATCCCGGTTTTTGCTTGGGATATCAGGGAAGGAGTTGCGGAGCGGAAGGCCGCTGCAAACGCTTCGGTACCCACCAATCCTCAAAATTGTACCAGATCCCCGCCTTTTCCTGCCGGATGCCGTGGAATTTCACATTGACAATCGGCAGGGCATCCGGGACATAGAGAAAGCAGTAAGGCTGGTCTTCGGCAAGGATGGCGTGAATCTTCCGGTAGATTTCCTGTCGCTTCTTCCGGTCAAAGGTCTTCCGTCCGAGGACTAAAAGCCGGTCGACCTCCGGATTCCTGTAGGAGACGAAGTTATACTGGCTGGGTCCGGTCTGGGAGGAATGCCACATAATATAATTGTCCGGATCGACCCCGATCGACCAGCCGAGGAGGATCGCTTCGAAGTTCCGTTTGTCGACAAACTGGTTGATGAAGGCCTGCCATTCAACAACCTTGATCTTCACTGCGATTCCGACCTTCCTGAGATTCTGCTGGATGATCTCCGCCGCCTGCTTGCGTTCATCGTTCCCCTGGTTGGTAATGATCGTAAATTGAAACGGTTGTCCGTCACGGTCGAGGATCCCATCACCGTCGGTATCGACCCATCCGGCATCGGCCAACATCCTCCGGGCCTTTTCAGGATCATAGGGATATCGCCGTGCTTTCGGATTGTAGGCCCAGTAGTGGGGAGGATAAGGACCCGTCGCAACGGAACCGAGGCCGAGCCGGACCCCTTTGATGATATCCTCCTTGTTGATGGCATAGGCGAGGGCCTGACGCACCTTCTTCTCGGAAAATTTCGGATCCCTCAGATTGTAGCCGAGATAGGTATAACCGTTTGCGGGATAACGGAACTTCCGGAAATTCTCCCGAAAGAAGGCGGTCTTCGTCTGGCGCTGATACTGCAGGGGGGTGAGTCCCATGGAATCCACCCCTTTCGCTTTCAGTTCAAGGAAGATCGTCGCCGGGTCGGGAATGATCCGGTAGATATATTCGTCGATATTCGGACGTCCCTTGAAGTAGTCATCATTGGCCGTGAGGACGATCTTCTGGCCGGTCAGCCATTCCTTGAACTTGTAGGGGCCGGTCCCCACGGGATGGCGGTTGAAGCGGTCGGTATTGATGTCTTTTCCAGCGAGGAGGTGTTTCGGAATGATCCCGATGCTCCAACTCTCCAGGGCCGGTGCAAAGGGTTCCTTGTAGGTCACCCGAAAGGTCAGGGGATCGAGGACCTCGGCCTTGGCCACCCGTTCATAGTCGGCGCCATAAGGGGTCGCAACGTTGGGATCGATCAGTTTTTGATAGGTGAAGAGGACATCATCAGCCGTAAAGGGAACCCCGTCCTGCCAGCGGACATTGGGACGGAGATGAAAGGTGATGACCAGGCCGTCATCGGAAACGTCCCACGACTCGGCCAGGTCCCCCTCGAAGTGGAGATCCTTGTCGTACTTGATCAGACCGTTAAAAACCTGCCCGTTGATATCACCGGAGGCACTGTCATTGGCAATGACCGGGTTGAGCCGTTTGGCATCGCCGATCGAGGCCACAATGATCGTCCCACCCGTCACCGGATTCTCATCCTGTGCTGCGGAGGCACTCTTCTTTGGAACATCGTCCCGGGAGGAACAACCGGAGAATGCCAGAAGGAGAAGCAGACAACCGACCAACAGTTTTGAACGAACGATATCTGTCCGCCGAAGCAAGGGATCACTCCTTTCCGACGCCGCAGGAAGACCTCCGGCAGTCTCCCCACCGGAGAGTGCTGATGAGCGGATTACTTCCCGGTCGGTACGGATTTTGCCGGGGCCGGAGGAGTCGAAGCAGGCGGTGCACTTGCAGGGTTCGACCCTTTCGATACCGGCGGCAGGGACTGGTTCAGTCCGCCGGGCAACACGGGGAGTTTGGGAACCCTCTGTTCCGTTCGGATGGGAACCTTATCGACAACGGAGGGAGCAACCTTTCCGCTCGAAAAGTAGGCCAGACTCAGGGAGGTCACCATGAAGATGGCCGCCGCCCAGGCAGTCAGTTTCCCTAAAAAATCGGTGGGACCGGCGCTTCCGAAAACCGTCTGACTCGCCCCTCCGAAGGCGGCGCCCATCTCCGCCCCCTTGCCTCCCTGGAGCAGAACGATGATGATCAGAATGATACAGACGATGACATGTACAACTACGAGCAATGGGACCATGAATTTGACTCCTTTCAATCATCTATTGATCGTAGATTATTATCACAAATCGGGGGGAAGATACAAGATAGAAAACGGGAAAATAGAAATCAGGCCCCGGAATCGGAAAACAAAAACCGGAACTGCCGCCGACAAAGAGAGGGGAACTGAACCGTCACCGGGAACCTTCCGGCAGGATCTACCGATTGGCCGTCACCGCCAGAACCAGGAACCCGTGCCGGTAAGGCGGACCGCCGAGGATCACCGTCCCGTGATCCTCAATCCGCAAACGGGTCGTCAGAATCGAGGATTCGCCTTGATTGATTCTGACACGGAGCAGGATTTTCCCCTTCGAGAAACGCTCAGGCGTTACTTCCATCACCCGCCCGCCGGGCACCTGCAGCCGACCGGTTTCCCCCCGCTCCACGGCAAGCCCTTGACTGTCCAGGAGTTGGAAGGAGATATAATTCAAGGCCAGCAAATCCTTTTTCAAGGCAAGGAGACGGGGGTCGAATCCCTCATCCGAATTGGAGGCAAGAATGACCTGTACGTCAATATGAAAAACCCCGGCATCGGCCGGAACCACCGCAGCCCCCCACATCAGGATCAGAGCGACCCCGAAGAAGATCCCCCCGTACCGTTTCATGTTCCACCCCATTTCCCAGGCGCCTCCTCAGAAAATGTATCAATTGCTTGGAAGAATAACGGCCCCGCCTCTCCCGGCAGGGAATGGATCACATTGTGTCATACATCCCGATTTCCTGTGACCCAGATGACCGTCATATCGGATCCGTGGGTCTTGAAAAGGAGGATCGTCCGGTCCCCGCTTTCGACATCCTCGACAATACAGTCATTTACCGAGCTTGTTTTTATCACAGTCGGCGCCGGTTTGTAAACGACAAAGAAAACCGCCGATACGAGCAGGACCGTCACCGTCAGGGTGAGAGTCACGGGCCGGAACCGGAGGATGGGAGTCCAAAACCTCGTTCTCTCCGGCCCCCTTGTGTCGCCCCCTTTCACGAACGGGATCTGCCGCATGATTCGTTCATGGAGGGAAGAAAGCGCCCCGTCCTCCACGGCCACCGCAGCGGAAAAGCCCTCCCGCAGCAGGTTCCGGACCGCCCGGATCCGGTCGACTTCCGCCCGGCAGACCGGGCAGGACTCCAGATGTTCCGCAATCCGTCCCGCTTTGCGCTTCGGGAGTTCCCCGTCCAGCCAGGCACCGAGAAGGTAATGGATCCCTTGACACTTATCCTTCACCGATCTCACCTTCTTTCAGATAGGGCCGCAGGATCTCCTGAAGCCTCTGCCGTGCATAATGGAGGCGCGACATGACCGTCCCCTTGCGGATCCCGAGCGAGGCTGCGATCTCCTCATAGGCAAGCCCCTCGATCTCCCGCAGAAGGATCACCGCCCGCTGTTGTTCCGGCAGCGACTGAACGGCATCGGTGATCACCCGCCCCAGCTCCTTCTTCTCCAGTTCCCGCCCCGGGTTGAAATACGAGGAGGGAGGAGTACGGATACTCTCTTCGTCGGAGGGGAGATAGGTATCGTCATATTCCACGTGCCGTTTCCGCCCTTCCTTCCGATAGTGGTCGATGACCCGATTGTAGGCGATACGGTACAACCAGGTATAAAAATCGCTCCCGCCCCGGAACCCCGGAAGGGAGCGATAGGCCTTTAAAAAGGTCTCCTGCGTCATATCGAGGGCATCTTCCCGGTTCCCCAACATCCCGTAGGTCAGGCCGTAGATCCTTTTGCGGTATCGTTCGACCAGCCGGGAGAAGGCCTCTTTGTCTCCCTTCCGGGACCGGCGTACCCACTCCAGCTCTTCCGGCACCGGGGCTCTCTTTCTTCTCATTAGACGATCCGATCCCTGAAATATTCTATTTCATGTCAGGGAGATGGAGTTTTGAGTTGCGTCGAAAGGATCAGGAAGGAGTGCCGGCAAGGACGATACCGACAAAGGATTCCACCGCCAGGCTGGCCCCACCCACCAGTGCTCCGTCAATATCAGTACATCCCAGCAGTTCCCGTGCATTGGAAGGTTTGACGCTTCCCCCGTAAAGAATCCGGATCCGTGCCGCCACCTCCGTATCGTAGAGTTCGGAAAGAAGATTCCGGACACGGGAATGGACCTCGTTCGCCTGCTCCGGCGTCGCCGTTTTCCCGGTTCCGATGGCCCAGATCGGTTCGTAAGCGATAACGATTCGGGAGATCTCCTGGTCGGAAATCCCCGCCAGACCTTGCCGGAGTTGATCCCCGACGACTTCCATGGTTTTCCCTTCCTCCCGTTCGGACAGGGATTCCCCGGCACAGAGGATCGGCATCAGGCCTGCGTCCAGGGCCGACCGCACCTTCCGGTTCACCGTCTCACTGGACTCGCCGAAGATCCCGCGCCGCTCCGAATGTCCCAGGATTACGTAACGGCATCCCGCGCTCCGGACCATCACCGGGGAGACCTCTCCGGTGAAGGCCCCTTCCTTTTCATAATGGAGATTCTGGGCCGCAAGAGCAATCCGGCTCCCCTTCAGTACCTGATGAACCGCCGTAAGGGCCGTGAAAGGGGGGGCCACAGCAACTTCAACCGCCTCGGCATCACCGACCTTCTCTTTCAGTCCCTCCACAAGCGCAACGGCCTCGGGAACGGTTTTGTGCATCTTCCAGTTCCCGGCAATCATGATTTTGCGCATCATTTTCCCTCCTCACGGATTGTCGGATTCGTATGGAAAAGGCTTTGCATCAGCCGTCTATATCGGAAAGACCTTCAATCCCCGGCAGGTTCTTCCCCTCCAGGAGTCTCAGGGAAGCCCCGCCCCCCGTGGAAATAAAGGTCATATTATCCGCCTCTCCGGCACGGTTGACCGCATCGGCCGTATCACCGCCGCCGATAATCGTCGTGGCAAAACAGTCCGCCACAGAGCGTGCAATATAGGTCGTTCCACGGCTGAAGGGATCGAGTTCATACATCCCCATGGGGCCGTTCCAGACGACCGTTTTCACCCCCTGCAGGGCGAGGGAAAAATAACGGCAGGTGGCCGGTCCGATATCAAGGCCGTACCAGTCGGAAGGGATCTCCTGGAAGGTCACCGTTTTGGTATTCGCTTTGGCATCAATCCGGTCGGCCACGACCACATCGATCGGGAGATAGAACATGACCTTCTTTTCCCGGGCCCTTCGCTGCACCTCCCGGGAGAGATCGATCATCTCCTCTTCGACAATCGATCTGCCCACCTCGTAACCGGCCGCTTTGAGGAAGGTAAACATCATCCCACCACCGACAAAGATTTTATCCACCCGGTCAATCAGGTTCCGGATCACCCCGATCTTCCCGGAAACCTTGGACCCCCCGAGAATTGCCGCAAAGGGCCGGACCGGATCGGAAATCACTTTCTCGAAATAGTCGATCTCCCGCTTCATGAGAAAACCGGCCACCGATACGGGGACAAAACGGGTGATCCCATAGGTCGAGGCATGCGCCCGATGCGCCGTACCGAAGGCATTGTTCACATAGATGTCAACCCCCTCCGCCAGCGCTCCGGCAAAGGCTTCGTCGTTCGCCTCCTCCCCGGGATAAAAACGGAGATTTTCCAGGAGGAGGACATCGCCGGGCTCCAGGGCATCAATCATCGAACGGGTCTTCTCCCCCACGCAATCGGGGGCGAATGCAACCTCCTTGTTCAGGAGCCTCCCCAGTCGCCGGGAAACGGGAGCCAGGGAAAACTCCTTCCGCACCTTTCCTTTGGGACGTCCCAGGTGGGAGGCCAGAACGACCTTCGCTCCATGGTCGATACAGTAGTTGATGGAGGAGAGGGTCGACCGGATGCGGCGATCATCGGAAATATTCCCGTCCTCATCCATGGGAACATTAAAATCAACCCGGATAAAAACCCGTTTTCCCTTCATCTGCACATCTTCAATCGTCTTCTTGTCCACTCTTCACTCCTCGAAAGAACCACCTGGATTCATGCAGTAATTCACATATCGTAATCGACCGAACAGTGGTTGTCAAGATACAAAGCCCTTCAAAACCGGCTCGCCGCAACGGACTGAGCCCGGCCGGCACGTATCGGATTTCGCTGCTCCATCGTTTCCAGGGCATCCCGGATCAGCTTGCAGTTCGGATACTCCCGAAGGTATTTTCTGCCCAGCCGGATCCCTTCGGCATCCGTCCCTTCCCGTTCCGCCAACATGACCAGGGCGATCTTGGCGGCCGGCACGGCATAGTGTCCCTGTTCAAGCGCCTGCCGGATCTCCGCCAGCCCCTCCTCGCGCCGGTCCCCGACAAAGGGGAGAAACCATAGATAGCGGGTCTTGACACTCCGATAATATTTATAGAGCCCCGTGGCGAAGGCAATATCGTGGATTCCCGGATCGAGTGCGGCAACCTTGTGGATCTGTGAAAGGGCGCGCATCCCGTGCAGGAAGGCTGAAAAGTATCGTCGGTGATTCAACTCATAAAGCCCCCGCACCCCGAGGGACCCTCCCAGCAGAAAATGATCCCAGGCATTTAAGTTCCCCCGCCGTTCCAGTTCCTTCATCCGAGCTTGATTCTTCGGAAATTCGGCGGCAAACTCCTCTTCCAGCCGGGCCTTCGGGGCCCCCTTCTCCAGGGATTGCACCATGAGACTGAGCAGCCGTCCCATGCTCGGAAGGAGGGAGCCGGGATCGTTCTTTTCCATCCGGTCAAAGAGTGCATCCGCCTCCCGGTAGCGCCGGTCCATGACCATCGACTCCGCCGTCAGGATGGTCCGATCCTGTTCCGGGGAGAGATAAGGAGCGGGGAAAGTCCCGCCGAAAGAGACGGAAGGGAATACGAGAAGCAGGAGGATAAGTACCCCGACCGACCGGCCGGACACTCTTCTCCAAGCCGCACATTTTCCGGCCGACTTATCCACATATTGTATATAAAATGTGGAAAAACACCATATATAGGAGAACCTCTTGAGGAAAAGTCGAACGATATTCAGGGGTTGGAGAAAGAAAAAACTTATCCACATATTGTATATGATTTGTTGAGAACCCTACATATAGTGTTTAAAAACGTTCATGACGATCCAGATATACCACTCCCCCATGGATATCTCCATCATCAATTTCAAGAAACCCAACGGAAAGGGACCGGCCGTCGCGCATATTCCCTGCCGTACCGGGATTAAAAAAGAGGATCCCGCCGATCCGCTCATTGCAGGGATGGTGGGTATGGCCGAAGACAACCACATCGGGCCGGACCTGCTGCAAACGCTCTTTCAACAACCGGGGGGGGTGCTTCGGGTTCCCGACCCGGTGGGTCACCAAAACCCTTTTCCCCTCCAGAGGCACCATACGAAAGCGGGGCAGAGGGTCCGGGGTAAAGGGGGGATCCATATTCCCTCGTACGGCTATGACTGGCGCGACCTTTTGCAACCGCATCAGCAGTTGCGGCGACTCGATGTCGCCGGCATGAAGGATCAGATCAACCCCGTCGAAGAGTGCCGGAATCGAGTCGGGGAGATTGTTGTGAGTATCCGATAAAACACCGATCCTCATCATGGCGGGCCCCTCTTTTTGAAAAAAACCTCAGTGTCCAAATACAACAGCCCCCACACCGATACCGAAATGAACGTCCGGTTTCACTACCAGCGTTCAGAGGTGATCATACTCCCGGAGGAGTACCGGATTGCCGGAAGAGCCGCCCATGGGCCTCGGCCACAACGGTACCGTCCGGATCTTCGGCATGGGCCTCGGCCAGGAGAATCCGGCGGTCCTCCCGAAGGATCCGGCCGACGATTTCGACCTCTTCTTCCGTGGACAGGGGTGCCGGAAACCGGACGGTGATCTCTCCCGTAACTGCGGGGAGCCCCAGTTCCCAGGCCAGTTTGACCATCGCCTCATCCAGGAGCAGGGCAAGCACACCGCCATGAATGATCCCCGCATATCCTTGATAGGCAGCGGAAAGACGATAGCGTGCCTTAATCGTCTTCGCCTTCCGATTTACCTCAAAAGACACCTGCAACCCCTGAGGATTCTCCCGGCCGCAGACAAAACATTTCCCGTCGGAAAGCAGTTTCATGAAGTTCTCATTCCTTTGCCGAAATCCGACAAAACAGATCTCACCTTGACATCACCTCGTGAACGTACTATAAATCGGTCTGTTTATTTCTGCAACCCATAAGGAATTCTCCGCATGCAAAATAATGAAACGTCCTTTTCTTCCCTCGATCTCCCGGAGCAGGTCCTCCAGGGAGTCGAGGCGGCCGGGTTTACCCATTGCACCCCGATTCAGGCCAAGGTTTTTCCCCTGGCGCTGGAAGGGAGGGATGTGGCCGCGAAGGCCCAGACGGGGACGGGCAAGACCGCTGCCTTCCTCATCACGATCCTGACCCGGCTCCTTCGGAGCAAGAATCAAAAACGGGCCGGTTCCTCGCCGCGGGCCTTCATCGTCGCCCCCACTCGGGAACTGGCCGTCCAGATTTATGAAGAAGCCAAACTGCTCGGGCAGGGGACCAGTTTTTCCATGCTGGCCGTTTACGGCGGCGTCGACTACCAGAAGCAGCGGGACCGGCTCAAACTCGGTGTCGACATTCTGGTGGGGACACCGGGCCGACTCATCGACTATTACAAACAACGGGTCTTCGACCTGAAGGGGGTGGAGATCGTTGTCGTTGACGAAGCCGACCGGATGTTTGACATGGGCTTCATCAAGGATCTCCGTTACATGATGCGTCGTCTCCCCCACTACACCAAACGGCAGTCAATGCTCTTTTCCGCCACCCTCTCCTACCGGGTGATGGAACTCGGCTACGAACACATGAACCTTCCCGTCCAACTCTCCGTTTCGGAAGAGAAAATCACCGCCGATAAGGTGGACCAGGTCCTCTATCATACGGGGATGGAGGAAAAGCCCCCTCTCCTGCTGGGACTCCTGAAACGGGAAGGGGGGAAAAGGGTCCTCCTCTTTGTCAACACCAAAGTCGTGGCCGACCGGGTCACCCGGCTCCTGAACGCCAACGGGTACAAGACCCGGGCCATCACGGGGGACATCCCCCAGACCAAGCGGCAGAAAATCCTTGAATCATTCAAGGCGGGAACCCTGCCGATTCTCGTCGCCACCGATGTGGCGTCGAGGGGACTTCATATCGAGGGAGTCACCCACGTTATTAACTATGACCTACCCCAGGACGCAGAGGACTATGTTCACCGGATCGGAAGAACGGCCCGTGCCGGCGCTTCGGGCAAGGCGATCAGCCTCGCCTGCGAACGGTATGTCTATTCATTGGAAGAGATTGAGGCCCTGATCGGGGGAAAAATCCCCACGCGAATGCCGGACGAAGAACTCCTGGTCAAGGAGTATCAGGCCGCCCCGCCCCGGAAACATCGCAGACCCTCCCCCACAAAAAGAGGAGCGAAATCTTCATATTCCAAAGGACGGTCCCGACAGAAAAGAGGACAACCGTCGAGGAGGCCGCACCAAGGCAGAAGCTCCTGATCTCCCCAGGAACGTCAACCACTCTCTTTTCATAACAACATAACGAGTATTATCTTCCGCATATATACGTCGTTACATCCTTCGGAAAAATTTCCTTCTTCTGTTGATCATTTGATACAATATTATGAGAGGAACGTTTCGATCCATTTCAGAAGGGAGTAAAAGAATGAAAGGTTTTTTTTTGGTAATGATGACAATCAGTCTTCTGATCGTCTGCCTGTTAGTGGTGAAAGACCTTTCCAGACAGGAGACGCAGGATGGAGGGAAAACACGAATCACTGCGATCGACCGTGCCGAAGAAGCGGCAAGCACAGTAAATCAAAGGACGGATGAAATAAACAAAAAACTGCAACAGGCCCTGGAAGAATAGCCGGAAAGCCAAGAGCCTGCCTTACCGGTTTGCAGTCATGCGGGAGACCTTCTCCCGGGTCAGCGCCCGTTTCAACCGAAGCTCGGCTCTTTGAAAACGGCTTTCGTCTTCCTCCCGCATTTCCCGGAGGCTCTTTTCCGCCCGCTCTTGCGAGGCATGGGCTCGAGCGACATCAATCTCGTCGGAACGCTCCGCCGTCTCGGCTAAGACAATAACATGGTCCTCATGGACTTCGATGAACCCTCCGCTCACAGCGTAATAGATCTCGCTTCCCTCCCGCCGGGTCGAAATGATCCCGATCTGCAGGGTACTGAGAAAGGGGACATGACCGGGAAGGACCCCGAACTCTCCCACGGAACCGGGAAGGGTCACTTCATCCACTTCCTCCGAGAAGGCAAGCCGTTCCGGAGTCACGATTTCAAAGAGAAGTTTGCCTGCCATAGTATAATCCTGTTCCCCTTTTATTCTGCCGTCGAGGTAGGAGCACTTTCCATCATCTTCGTATGATGTTGCTCTGTGTCTCAGGCTTTCCCCGTGCTTCCCCGTGGTTAATTGCTTTTGATTTTGCGTTGTGCCTCTGCCCCTTTGTGCCTTTGTATCTCTGTGCCTGATCCGCTTATGCCGTACCGGCGGCAATCTGCTCCGACTTTTCGGCTGCTTCCTCTATGGAACCGACCATATAGAAGGCCTGTTCCGGCAGATCGTCATGTTTTCCTTCGACGATCTCCTTGAAGCCCCGCACCGTGTCTTCCAGCTTGACGAACTTCCCGGGCATGCCGGTAAAAGTCTCGGCCACAAAGAACGGCTGAGAAAGGAAACGCTGCATCTTCCGGGCCCGGCTGACGACCAGTTTGTCCTCTTCGGAAAGTTCGTCCATTCCCAGGATAGCGATGATGTCCTGCAGGTCCTTGTATTTCTGCAGCACAAGCTGCACCTCACGTGCCACCTGATAGTGTTCTTCTCCGACGATCCTCGGATCAAGAATCCGGGAGGTCGAATCGAGGGGATCCACAGCCGGATAGATACCGAGTTCGGCAATCTGCCGGGAAAGAACGGTTGTGGCATCAAGGTGGGCGAAGGTCGTGGCCGGCGCCGGATCGGTCAGGTCGTCGGCAGGAACGTAAACAGCCTGGATCGAGGTGATCGAGCCTTTCTTGGTCGTCGCAATCCGCTCCTGAAGATCCCCCATCTCCGTTGCCAGGGTCGGCTGGTACCCCACGGCGGAGGGCATCCGACCCATCAGGGCGGACACTTCGGAACCCGCCTGGGTAAAACGGAACATATTGTCAATGAAGAGAAGCACATCCTGGCCTTCCTGGTCACGGAAGTATTCCGCGACGGTCAGGGCGGACAGTGCAACACGGAGACGGGCACCCGGAGGCTCGTTCATCTGCCCGTAGATAAGGGCCGTCTTGTCGAGAACGCCGGACTCTTTCATTTCAAGGTAAAGGTCGTTTCCTTCTCGGGTCCGCTCCCCCACACCGGCGAAGCAGGAGTACCCGCCGTGGGTCGTCGCCACGGCATGAATCAGCTCCATAATCAAGACGGTCTTCCCCACACCGGCACCACCGAAAAGGCCCGTCTTGCCTCCCTTCGAATAAGGCGCCAGCAGGTCGATCACCTTGATCCCCGTCTCAAAGATCTGGAGCGTCGGATCAAGAGTGTCAAAGGGGGGAGAAGGACGATGGATCGGCCACCGCTCCTCGCATTTGATCTTGCCCCGATTGTCAACCGGTTCCCCGATCACGTTCATAATCCGCCCCAGGGCGCCCTTGCCGACTGGAACGGAGATCGGATGTCCCGTATCCTTGACCACCATTCCCCGGATCAGGCCATCGGTCCCGTCCATGGCAATACAACGGACGGTACTCTCGCCCAAGTGCTGCTGCACCTCCAGGGTGATATTGATTTCCCCCGCTTCAATCTTCAGGGCATTCATGAGGGAGGGGACCTTCCCCACCTCAAACTCGACGTCCACCACGGCGCCCAGTACCTGTGTGATCTTTCCTTCGTTCATGAGACTGGTTCCCCTTTCCCGAATATTCACGGATCCTCTAAAATCTATTTGAGAGCTTCCGCCCCCCCCACGATTTCCGAAATTTCCTTGGTAATCTGGGCCTGCCGCGCCTTATTCATGGAGAGCGTCAACTGATGAATCAGGTCGGTGGCATTATTCGTCGCCGAATCCATGGCCGTCATCCGGGCACCCTGTTCACTCGCCTCGGACTCCAGCAGCGCCCGGAAAATCTGGGTCTCCACATACTGCGGCAGGATGCGGGCCAGGACCTCTTCCTCCGACGGCTCAAAAAGATAATCCACGGCATTCGTTTCTTCCGTCAGCTCCAGCGGTTGGATCGGAAGGAGTTGTTCCACGATCACTTTCTGTGAGATGGCCGACTTGAATTCGTTATAGACCAGATAGATGACATCCAGTTCCTCCCGGGCAAAGGGTTCAACAAGATCGTGAGCGATCTCTGAAGCCTTGCCGTAATCCATCTTCCCGGAAAGTTCCGTATAGACCTTTTCCATCGGGATTTCACGGTTCTTGAAGAAGCTCTGCCCCTTCTTGCCGATCACGGAGAGGGTCACCGGATTCCGTTTCTGCTGCTGTTCCTGCAGAAAATGAAGTGCCCGGCGGGAGAGATTTGAATTGAAGCCGCCGCAGAGCCCCCGATCGGAGGTCAGGACCAGGAGACCTACGCGATACTCCTCCCGCACATGAAGGAGAGGATGCGCCGCTCTACCGGTTCGTGCCGCCAAGCTCGAAAGGACGAGATGCATCTTCTGCGCATAGGGCCGCGCCGCCAGGACCGCATCCTGTGCCTTTTTCATCTTCGCAGCGGCCACCATCTTCATCGCCTTGGTGATCTGCTGGGTATTCTTAACGGAGGCAATCCGCTGCCGAATGTCACGTAAACTTGCCATGCGTTATCCTGTCTAAAAGTCTATGCCGAGAAACCGGCCTTTACATCTTCGATGATTTTTTTGATCTTGGCCTCCAAATCATCATCGATTTTCCCTTTTTCCCGGATATCTTTTCTGAGATCTCCGTGACTCTCTTCCAGCGACTTGTGGAGTTCCTGTTCAAATTTCAGAATCCGGTCCGTCGGAATGTCATCAAGATATCCCCGGGTCGCTGCAATAATACTGACAATCTGCAGATCGACCGGCATCGGAACATATTGCCCCTGTTTCAGAATTTCCACGGTCTTTTCCCCGCGGTTCAACTGCTGCTGTGTCGCCTTATCGAGATCGCTCCCGAACTGGGCGAAGGCCGCCAGTTCCCGGTACTGGGCCAGATCGAGACGGATCCGGCCGGCAACCTGCTTCATCGCCTTCACCTGCGCGGCACCGCCGACCCGGGAGACGGAGAGCCCCACGTTTACGGCGGGCCGGATTCCGGAATAGAAAAGGTTGGATTCAAGAAAGATCTGACCATCCGTAATGGAAATTACGTTCGTCGGGATATAGGCCGAAACATCATTGGCCTGGGTTTCGATGATGGGCAGCGCCGTCAGGGAACCGCCTCCCTTTTCGTCGCTCATCTTTGCGGCCCGCTCTAAAAGACGGGAATGGAGATAAAAGACATCCCCGGGATAGGCCTCACGTCCCGGCGGACGACGGAGCAGAAGCGAAACCTGCCGGTAGGCAACGGCCTGTTTGGAAAGATCATCGTAGAAGATGACGGCGTGGCGACCGGAATCACGATAATATTCCCCGATGGTACAACCCATGTAGGGGGCAATATACTGCAGCGGCGCCGGGTCACTGGCCGTCGCGGCCACAACGATGGTGTATTCCATGGCACCATGCTCTTCAAGACGTTCCACCACCTGGGCCACGGTGGAGCGTTTCTGGCCGATGGCGACATAGATGCAGAAGACATCGGTATTCTTCTGGTTGATGATCGTGTCGACGGCAATGGCCGTCTTGCCCGTCTGGCGGTCGCCGATGATCAGTTCCCGCTGTCCCCGCCCGATCGGAATCATCGAATCGATGGCCTTGATCCCCGTCTGAAGCGGCTCACTCACAGGCTGACGGTCGATAATGCCCGGCGCCTTGATCTCCATCTTCCGGGTCTCTTTGGCCTCGATCGGCCCCTTACCGTCAATCGGTTCCCCCAGGGCGTTGACCACCCGTCCGACCATGGCCTCCCCGACGGGGGCCTCCACGATCCGGCCGGTCCGTTTGACGATATCCCCTTCCTTGATCTGCGTGTCTCCGCCTAAGATCACGGCACCCACATTGTCCTGCTCGAGATTGAGAGCGATGCCCATGATCCCCCCGGGAAACTCCAGGTACTCACCGGACATGCAGTTTTCGAGACCGAAGATACGGGCGATCCCGTCCCCCACGCTGATTACGGTCCCGACCTCGGCGACATCGACGCCGGACTCAAACTCGGAGATCTGCTTCTTGATCAGTTCACTGATCTCAGCGGCCTTGATTTCCATATGCTACCCCTTTACAAGTTGTTCCTTTAACTTGATCATCGAAGACTTGATACTTCCGTCATAGACTACGCTTCCGATCCGGGTCACGGCCCCGCCGATCAATGCCGGGTCTTCTTTCACTTTCAGATAGATACGTTTCCCGGAAAGGGCCTCCAGTTTCGCCTGCAGGTTTTTCTTATCCTCTTCCTTCAAGGGCAAGGCCGTCGTAACTTCCGCCTTGGCCCGGTTGTGAATCTCATCGGCAAAACGGACATATTCCCGGTAGATCTCCCTGATTATGGGAAATCGGTCTTTCCCGATCAGAAGGCGCAAAAACCGCTTGAGAAGACCGCTGACCCGGATCTCGTCAACCACCATGTCAAGAAGCTTTCCTTTGTCTTCATTATTAAAGACCGGATTGAAAAAGAAGTTCTTCAACTTTCGATTTTCGACAACCGTCTTGACGATTGTACCGAATTCTTTTTCCACCTGATCGGCTATCCCTTCCTGCGTGGCAAGATCGATCAGTGCCTTGGCATACCTTCTGGAAACGACGCTGCTCACAAAGGTCTCCTATTTCAGCCCGGCGATATATTCATCCATGAACCGCCGATGGTCCCCGGGGGTCAGTTCCTGAACCAGTTTCTCTTCGGAGAGCTTCAGGGCCAGTTCGACGGCTTCCCGTTTTAAGGTCTCGCGGGCCTTCTTCATCTCCTGTTCAATCGACTCCTTCGCTTTCTCCTCCATCCGTTTTGCCTTCTCATGGGCCTCGGCGATCAAACGCTCCTTCAGCTTTTCCGCATTCTCTATCGCCTTCTTCCGGATATCGGCAAACTCTTCGTCCCGGTTGGCAAGGCGATCGGAAAGCTCCCGATACTTCGCTTCAGCCTCTTCCTTGCTCTTCTTCGCCTCTTCCAGGCTTTTCAGGATCGCCTCCCGCCGACCGGCAAAGAAGTCCCGCATCGGCTGGGCAAGAAACTTGTAAAGCAGAATTGCGAGGACGGCAAAATTGACCACCCGCCAGAACATTTCCATAGAGAGAATAGGAACTACCTTTTCCGCCCCCCCTTCGCCGGCAGCCCATAGAACGGACGCGGTCCCGACCATCATCAGACCTGCGATCAGGATTTTTGCTGCAACACGCATCTTCGGCATCTTCATCCAACGGCAAATCATGAGAGGGTCCTTCCCAATATCTTCGAAGAAATTTCCAGAGAGAGAGTCTTCACGGATTTTTCCAATTCAATTTTTGCAGCATCAACGCTCTTCTCCAGTTCCCCCATCCCCCGATCAATGATCTTTCCCACCTCCTTCTGCGCGGCGGAAAGGATTTCCTTCTCCCCGGCAAGAGCGGCGTCATATGCCTCGTTGAAGGCAACCTTGGCATCCCGCTTCGCCTCCTGAAGGGCACGGGCATATTCTTCGTTCAGCTTTTCCATATTTCGTACGGCACCGGCTGCATCACCGGCCGCACCCTCAATGATACCCTTCCGGTCGTCCAGGACCTTCAGTATGGGTCGATAAAGAAGAGAATTCAGGATCGCCATCAGGATCAGGATCAGGATAACGGCAGGAACAATCACATGAAGATTCAGTTCAATCACGTTCGATTCCTTTGTTCAGGATGATCTTCTGGGTTTGCATGATCGCCCGGTAACGCTGGTAAGGGGCCAAACTGAAAAAAGCTTTGGGACATTAGCATATTCTAAAATGGATTGTCAAGGGCATTTAACGAAAAAAACAATACCGCTGATTTGGCAAGCTAAACAACACGGAAACAATAAATTTCATCTTTCGTTTTTCGCAACCTTTACCTTTCTGAAGTTACTAACTCAGACGACAGATGCGTTTTTTGCTGAACCGTTCTTCTTGACAGGGAAGGAAATCGGTAGCTTGACGGAATCGCGCCCTTTTCGGAGGGTACGGAATTAATCATCCTCAAGAAAAAAGCCCTCGATACGATCGTCCGGAAATACCCCGAAATCGGCATCAAAATTATCCGGAAAATCAGCCGCGTGGTCTCGATCCGGGCACGAACCTCCGGAGACCGTCTTACAAAAATATTTTAAGTTTCAAGATGTTCGGAAAAAGCAAAAAAAAGTTGACAGCGCAATCCGAATTTGATAAAAAACCATTCATATATTAGAATTTGTGAAAATTTGTTTGTCCTCATCCGTTACTTATAATCAAACCGGTTCGTTACGTCAAAGATATTCGAGCAGGCAGTAAGGAGAAAAGATATGTACGATTCGGGTAAGGTTCTCTTGGGAATTATTATCTTTCTGGTCATGGTAACTTTTCCGCTTTACTACAACATCGGAAGAGCCGATATCAAACCGGAGCCCGACCTGAACACCCTCGCCATACGGAAAATGGCGGTCAAACAGTGCATCGAAAAAACCCCGTACATGCGATCCAACCATATGAAGCTTCTGAAAGGTTGGATGGATGGCTTTCTCAAGGACGGAACCATGGAGTACAAGGCCGGTAACGGCAAAACATACGAAACCTCTTTCGACACCTGCATGGAATGTCATGCAAGCCGGAAAAAGTTCTGTGACACCTGCCACAGCTATGCCGGGGTACAGCCATACTGCTGGAAATGCCATTCCCTGGATGACGAGGGGTGAACCGGGTTATCCTTTCACTCTTTCGGCAGTTCCGGCTGACGACTTCACATCAATTCTTCGAATCCGTTCGGGGGTGTCGTAGTGAATCGGCATTCACGTAATAACGATCGTCGCCCCGGATCGAAACCCGGTTGACAATCCTTTCCTGATTCAATAGAATCAATTCCGTCTCGTAAACCGTTATGAAAATCCGTGTAGACGGCAGACCGGCTGGTTGGATGGAAAAGATTCTCCCGCACTTCAATACAAAGACAAGAATCCGAAAGATAAATATATGAAAATTCTGGTGACCGGTTCAGGCGGCAGGGAACATGCTCTGGTCTGGAAAATCGCTCAGAGCCCGAAGGTTGAGAAGATCTACTGTGCGCCGGGGAACGGCGGGATCGAGGCTCTGGCGGAATGCGTTCCGATCGGGGCGGAAGAGATTGATCAACTCCTCGCTTTCGCCCGGAAAAAGGAAATCGATCTGACCGTAACCGGCCCGGAAGCACCGCTCACTCACGGGATCGTCAATCGCTTTGAGGAGGCCGGGCTTCCCATCTTCGGCCCCCGGAAAGAGGCGGCGATCCTGGAAGGAAGCAAAAAGTTCACGAAGGACTTCCTGAAACGTCATCACATCCCGACGGCGGCCTACGCATGTTTTCAGGATGCACAAGCCGCCATCGACTACATTCATCAACAGGGCATCCCGATCGTGGTCAAGGCAGACGGCCTGGCCGCAGGCAAGGGGGTCTTCGTCGCGCAGAACGAAGAGGAGGCAATCGCCGCCGTCCGGACGGTGATGGAAGACAAAAAATTCGGCGATGCCGGAGAAACCCTCGTGGTGGAGGAGTGTCTCGTCGGGGAGGAGGCCTCTTTCATGGTCTTCTCCGACGGGAAGACGGTCGTCCCCATGGTCTCTTCCCAGGACCACAAACAGATCTTTGACGGAGATACCGGACCGAACACGGGTGGTATGGGCGCCTATTCCCCGGCACCGGTGATCCAGGGCCGGACCTCGGAGATCATGGAAAACATCATGATCCCCACGATCCGGGGAATGGAAGAAGAAGGTCGTCCCTTCCGGGGTGTCCTTTACGCGGGCCTGATGATGACCGATACCGGCCCCCAGGTCCTGGAATTTAACGTTCGCTTCGGAGATCCCGAGGCACAACCGATCCTCTTTCGCCTGAAGACGGACCTGATCGAGATCATGGAAGCAATCGGGAAAAAACGGCTCCATGAATGCCGGATCGAGTGGAGCAACGATTCCACCGCATGTGTTGTCCTGGCCTCGGACGGCTATCCCGGCACCTACGAAAAGGGAAAGGTGATTACCGGCCTGTCCGATCTTCCGGACTCCTCCGACCTTTTTGTCTTCCATGCCGGGACCGAAAGAGCGGGAGAACGGATTCTGACCGCAGGCGGCCGGGTTCTCAGCGTAACAGCCTCGGGGCAGGACCTCCCTGCGGCGCTGGGCCGTGCCTACGACACCGTCCACCGAATTGATTTTCCAGGGAAATATTTCCGTACCGACATCGGCCGGAAAGGACTGGACCGGCAAACCGATTGAAAGGAAACTAATGACCCAGCCACTGGTCGCCATTGTCATGGGGAGTGATTCGGACCTCCCGGTTGTGAAAGAAACCATCTCCATCCTGAAGGCCTTTGAGGTTCCCTGCGAGGTGCGGGTCATTTCCGCCCACCGCACACCGGATCTTGCCACCGATTTTGCCGGGAAGGCCGCCGGTCGGGGAATTCAGGTCATTATCGCAGCAGCCGGCGGTGCGGCCCATCTTGCCGGAGTCCTGGCGGCAGGCACTCTGCTTCCCGTGATCGGCGTCCCTATCCCCTCCTCTTCCCTGCAAGGGCTGGATGCCCTGCTTTCCACGGTCCAGATGCCGGGCGGAGTCCCGGTGGCTACCATGGGAATCGGGAACGGCGGGGCAAAGAACGCCGGTCTGCTGGCCATTCGTATTCTTGCCCTGGAAAACGGAGATCTACGCGAAGCATTGAAGGAATACCGGGCGACACAGCATAAAAAGGTGGAAGAAGCCGACCAACGTGTAAGGGACCTGGGATGAAGGGCGGACTGCTGCTCTCTTTTCTTTTCCTGCTCCTCTTTCCGGTTACCGCCTCCGGCGCAGATGCGGTGGTTTCAGGAGAGGAGGCGCTCCTTTCCCCGGATCGTATCCAACAACTCCTGAAACAGAATGAAGTTCCCCTCTCCCTGCAGGCCTGTCTGCAACTTGCCCTGAAGAACAACCTGGAAATCGCCATTGAACGCATTAACCCGGCCATGAGCCGGCAACGGGTCGAGCAGGCAAAATCAGACTTTGATCCGGTTGTTTCTCTGACTTTATCGAAGGACCGATCCGTCCGGCAGGTCGGCTCCGCCCTGGCCCTTCCTTCTCAAAATGAACGGGAAGATCTCAAAATGGATGCCGGGATTTCCGGGAAGTGGGTCACCGGAACGGAAACGGAACTGCATTTTACCAGTAACCGCAACATAACCAACTCCATCTTTGCCGGCCTTAACCCCTCCTACTCCTCGGAATTGATCCTCTCCCTGACGCAGCCGCTGCTGAAGGACTTCGGGATCTCCGCCAACACAACCGCTCTCCGGATCGCCTCGAACAATGAGACGATCTCCCAATACCGGTTCGCCGATCAGGTCATGCGGATTCTTTACAATGTGGAATCGGCCTATTGGGAACTGGTCTATGCAAAAGATGCCCTGCAGGTCGCTGAGAAATCGTTGAAACGATCGGAAGATTTCCTGAAATTAACGGAAGGGAAGGTGAACGTCGGGCTGCTCCCCAAGGTGGAGGTCCTGTATGCCGAAGCGGAACAAGCCGCCCGGAAGGAGGGAGTCATCTCCGCCCGGGACAGACTGCAGGATGACGAGGATCTGCTCCGCAGACTTCTGAACCTTTCAGACATGGAAAACTACTGGGAAATTCATCTGGTGCCCACCGATTCGCCCCGGATCGAACCGGTCAAATCCAATCTGACGAGAGAACTGCAGGAGGGTCTGAAACACCGTCCGGACCTGAATCAGGCCCGGATGGACCTGGAGAACCGGAAGATCCGGTTTCGCTATACCCGGAATCAACTCCTCCCCAGAGTTGACCTGATCGGCTCCCTCGGTCTCAGCGGGCTGGCCGGCAAAGCACTGCCGCAGCAGGATTTTCAGGACCCGACAAAGACCGTCCTCAGCCCCTTCAACGGCAACTACAACGATTCTCTGAAAGAATTGGAAAGCGGCGGCAACTACTCTTACTCCCTCGGGATTCAGGTCACCTACCCCCTGGGAAACCGGGAGGCCAAAAGCAAAATGGTCCTGGCCCGGTTGAAAAAACGGCAGGCCCTTTTCGGCCTCAGGGATCTGGAAAACCGGGTGATACAGGAGATACGGGAGGCCTACCGGCAGATCCGGACAAACCGGAAAAGGATCGCCGCAACGGAAGCGGCACGGAAGCTCGCCGGGGAACGGCTCAAAAGCGAAACCCGCCGCTTCAAATTAGGGATGGCCACCAGTCATGATGTTCTGGAAGATCAGGAGAAATTCGCCCTCGCCCAACGCAATGAACTCCAGGCTCGAATCGATTACCGAACCTCCCGTGTCAACCTCGAACGGGTCAAGGGAACGCTGCTTGCGTACAAGGGGATCATCCTGGAGCCGGGCGGCTCACGATGACAGACGTCTTCCTTCCCGGTTGAAGAGTGCGTTTCGCAGAAGGCCGATACGGTGGAGACGAAACAGGATCCCGGTCTTCAGGACGCCCAGACCATAGGTGACGCTCCGGGAGAAATTGATCGATGAGGCCTCTTCAAAATATTTTGTGGGACAGGTAATCTCGGCAATCGAATAGCCGAAATAGATGATCTGGGCCAGCATCTGATTATCGAAAACAAAATCGTCGGAATTCTCCGCCAGGGGAAGGGTCTCCAAAACCTCACGGGAGAAGGCCCGGTAGCCGGTATGATATTCCGAGAGCTTGTGGGAGACCAGGAGATTCTCTACCGCCGTCAGGAAACGGTTGCTCATGTATTTGTAGAGCGGCATCCCCCCCCGGAGCGCACCAACGCCCAGGATGCGTGATCCCAGGACGACATCATAAAGCCCCTCGGCAATCAGGGAAGACATGGCCGTGATCAGCTTGGGGGTATACTGGTAATCGGGATGAAGCATTACCACGATATCCGCACCCAACTTCAGCGCCTCGGTGTAGCAGGTCTTCTGGTTTCCCCCGTAACCGAGGTTCGCGTGATGCTGAAAGGTCCGGATCCCCAGACGCTTCGCCACCTCCAGGGTCCGGTCCGAACTCTTGTCGTCCACCAGGAGGACTTCATCCACAATATCGTGGGGGATCTCATCATAGGTCGCCTCCAATGTCTTTTCAGCGTTATAGGCCGGCAGGACCACGACAATTTTTTTATGATTCAGCAAGGTCGCCTCCTTTCAGTGATTGATACACAAAAACTAAGTGGTCGCGTTCATGGCTGTACTTCATGGTTGTGTTCCTTGATTCAAGATTGATGGTGTCGTAAAAAGTCACGAAGCCCTTCGACCCTTCGGCCGGCTCAGGACAGGCCCGCTCAGGGCGAACGGTGTAAGTTATTGATATTCCGTTCGTGTGGTTCGGCCGACTCACCATGCTCGGTAGCCTGTCGAACCATGAACGGAATCCGGAAAATGACTTTTTACGACTTCATCAAGATTATTCATGGCCGAGATTTTCCCGGCACCTTATTCCACGATCGCTCCTACGAGATCATAGGTATGGGCGTCGGTGATCCGGACATCATAGAACTCTCCCACCTCGGCATTCCCCTCGTTGATCAGTACCTGCCCGTCGATCTCCGGCGCCTGTCCATAGTATCGGCCGGCAAGGAGCAGATCGGTCTCGGAAGAATGTCCTTCCACGAGGACTTCGAGAGTCCGGCCGATCCGTTCCTCATTCCGTTCTCCGGAGATCCCCGCCTGTATCTCCATCAGGATTCCCCGGCGCTCTTTTCGCACTTCCGGCGGGACCGGGTCGGGGAGCAATGCCGCGGAAGTTCCTTCTTCCCGGGAATATTCAAAGACCCCTACATGATGGAAGCGAACCTCCCGGACAAAATCGCAGAGAGTATGAAAATCCCCTTCTCCCTCGCCGGGAAATCCGACGATCAGGCTGGTTCGCAGAACCACGTCGGGAAGGATCTCCCGCACCTTCCCGATCCGACGGTACAAATCCTCCGCCGTTACCTTCCGGTGCATCTTCTTGAGGATCGGGTCGCTGATGTGCTGAACCGGCAGATCGAGATAGGGCAGAACCTTCTTCTCCGAGGCAACGAACCCGATCAGTTCATCCGAGAGATGGTCGGGGTGGAGATACATGAGACGGATCCACCGCACTCCCTCGATGCCGGAAAGTTCCTGCAGCAGGACCGGCAAAGCATTCGGTTCACCCCGGTCGGACCCGAACCGGGTGATGTCCTGACCGATCACGATCAGTTCCCGCACCCCCTGATCGACCAACCCCTTCGCCTCTTCGATCAATTCCGAGCGATCCCGGCTCCGGTGGGGTCCCCGGATCAAGGGAATCGTGCAGTAACTGCACCGATGGCTGCACCCCTCGGAGATCTTCAGGTAGGCGGTATAAAAAGGGGTCAGGAGGGTCCGTGCAACGGGAGCATGATCCGGCTCCTCCGTCATACCGCTTCCCTCTTCGTGTAGAATCCGGTCGATCCCGGCCACAATCCGACTTTCCTCGGAAAGAGTCAGAAAGGCATCGACCTCGGGGATCTCCTTTTCCAGTTCCGCCCGGTACCGCTCCGCCAGGCAGCCGGTCACAATCACCCCCTCAAGATCCCCCGCCTCTTTCCGGCGGCAGTATTCAAGGATCGTGTCGATCGACTCCTCCCGGGCGGATTCAATAAAACCGCAGGTGTTGATCAGGATCAGATCCGCTTCACGCTCATCTCCCGTCAGTCTATAGCCGGCTTTGCGCAGACGGCCCGCCATCTCCTCACTGTCAACCAGATTTTTCGGGCAGCCCAGAGAGATCAGGCCGATTTTTTTTACACTCATGGCTGCTCGATCACCATCACACCATCGGGGACCTTGAACCGGAAAAAGGAATCAGCCAGCCCCTGGTTGATCTTCACGTTCCGAAAGTAGAGTTCCGTGACATTGCCGTAGAGGTCGTATTGATCAATCCGGCCGACATGAAAATCCTTCTTGTCGACGAAGAGGAGGATCCGGGCCAGTCCCACGGCCTTCGAATCCCTGGGCGTCAGTTGCAGGATATCCCGGGTCGACCGGTCAAAAGCGGGGTCTTTGTTGAATGAGATGGAATAATCCTTTTCGGCGGACTTCAACCCTTCAAAAAAAACCAGGGGAGAACGGACGCCCCCCTTCCCCGAGAGTTTCACCTTCCGGGCCTGGCGGATCTCCGGAGAATACTGGATCACCTCGTCACCGTCGATAAAATACTGATCCTTCGAGGGGCTGGAATAATCCCAACGCATCTTCCTTTTGCGCTTGAGGTAGACACGTCCCTCGGAACGCTGATCTTCCGGATAAGAAAGGATCCGCGCCACCTGAACAAAGTCGGCCTGAAAATCCTTGAGCGACCGGTAATGGGCTTCGACCCCGGCAATTACGGAAGAGAGTAACTTTCCTGCATTCCCCTCGGCAGCAACAACCCTGGGGAGGACAACGGTCCACAACAGGATGAAGAGGAAAACCCGACAGCCTGTCTTTGAGAATCCCTTCAAAACCCGTTTCATTAACGAACTCCTTTTCCCCGGCTATAAACGAATGATCTCATCTTCCATTCAATTAAAATCCTTGCCGACAAGAACATCCCGGGGCCGGGCCCCGTCGGCGGGACCGACCACTCCTTCCCGTTCCATCCGCTCGATCATCCGGGCCGCCCGGTTGTAGCCGACGCGGAGCCTCCGCTGAAGCATGGAGATCGAGGCCTGCCGGCTTTCGATCACCAGGTTGACGGCCGAATCGTAAAATTCATCATAAGGCTCTTCCTCCTCCTTCTCACCCCCGGAACGAAGTTCCGCGTTGAGGACCTCCTCGTCATATTCCGGTTTCCCCTGCCGTTTCACGAACTCCACCACCCGGCTGATATCGTCATCGGAGAGAAATGAACCGTGCAGCCGGATCAACTGCGATGAGGCCGGCGGGAGAAAGAGCATGTCCCCCTTGCCGAGGAGATGTTCTGAACCGACGGTGTCGAGAATGGTCCGGGCATCATACTTCGAGGAAACCTGGAAAGAGATCCGGGCGGGAAAGTTGGCCTTGATCACCCCGGTAATGACATCCGTTGAAGGACGCTGTGTCGCCATGATCAGGTGAATTCCCGCCGCCCGGGCCATCTGGGAAAGACGGGTAATCGCCTCCTCCACATCCCGGCCGGCGACCATCATCAGGTCGGCCAGTTCATCAATCACGATCACCAGGTAGGGCAGACGCATCGGTTTTTCCCCGGCATCCTCTGCTTCGTCCGTGTTGAGGGAGAGGGTCGACTTCTTCTTGGACCACTCTTTGATCTCCTTGTCGATGGCCCGATTAAAACCGATAATATTCCGTACCCCCTTCTCCGACAGGAGCTGATAGCGCCGTTCCATCTCTTTCACCGCCCAGAAGAGTGCCCCCGCCGCCTTCCGGGAATCGGTTACCACCGGAGCGATGAGGTGGGGGATCCCATCGTAGATTGAAAGCTCGAGCATCTTGGGATCGACCATAATCAGCCGGACCTCCTCCGGCTTGGCATTAAAAAGAATGCTCAGGATCATCGAGTTAACGGCCACCGACTTGCCCGAGCCGGTCGCCCCGGCCACTAAAAGGTGGGGCATCCGGGCCAGGTCGTAGTGAAAGGGGTCCCCGAAAATGTTTTTGCCCATGGCGAGATTGAGGAGGCTCTTCGTTTTCCGATAAGACTCGCTGGTGAGGATATCTTTCATGTAGACATCCTCCCGATTGTTGTTGGGGATCTCAATTCCGACGGCGGGCTTTCCCGGCAGGGGCGCCACGATCCGGACCCGTATGGCCCGCATGGCCATGGCAAGGTCGTCGGCCAGATTCACGATCTTGCTCACCTTGATCCCCGGCGCAGGCTGATATTCGTACATGGTGACCACCGGCCCGGGATGGACCTCCGTCACCTGTCCATGGACCCCGAAATCGGCCAGCTTCTTTTCGAGAATCTCGGAATTCATCAGCAGCTCGTCCCGGCTCGCCTTCTTCTCCGGCTCGGGAGGATCGGCAAGGAGGGTGACCGGAGGAAGTCGATAAACCCCGTCGGTGGCATGAAAGTCAAGCTCCTCCTGGAAGGCCTCTACCCCCTTCTTGGGTTCCTTTTTTTTCGCGACCTTCGGTTTCGGCCGGTGGTTTTTGATCTCGATCTTTTTCTTCAAGACCTGGGTTTTCTGTTCCTTCTCTTTTTTGTAGAGATATTGGGTCTTCCCCTTTTCATAGAGGATCTTGAGGGTCTCTCCCCCCTTCACGGCCAGGGTCAAAAGAGAGAGGCCGGTGGTAATCATCAGTGAAATCAAAAAGAGCGTCATTAGGATCAGATAGGTCCCGGTCTTGGCGAAAAGATGCAGCATCCCCTTCGACAGAATCGTACCGATCCACCCCCCTGCTCTGTAGAGGGTCTGCGAAAAAAAAGAGATCGAGGAGAAATGAAGACCGAGGAGGGTGGCAAGGGAAAGAACCAGGATTACGCCGCCTGTAAGGTGGAGAAGAATCTTCTGCCGCGTCCATTCCATGCTTCGGATGAGAGAAGCGGCAAAGAGGAGCATAAAAAGGGGAATCAGAAAAGCCGCCCCGCCGATAAGATTAAAAAAGAGGTCGGAGAGGTAGGAACCGACCAAACCGCCGTAATTTTGGATCTCGCCATTTCCGGGAGTACTGAAGGAAGGATCAAAATTGTGATAGGTCAGAAGGCTGATGAGGAGAAAGACCGATGCCACCGTGCAGACGATCCCCAACCCCTCCCGAACCTTCGGGTGGTTCCGCCAGTCCTTCAGGGGTCTTCCCTCTTTTTTTGAGCCATTCTTCACCAGGCGTCTTCCTCAGACAATCCAGAAAAAGGTGATCGCCGCAACCCCCCAGCAATAGAGGGCAAACCCCGTCAGTCCCCTGCGTACAAGAAGCGCCATCAGGATCCGTATCGCCAGCCATCCGCTGACGGCGGCCGTCATGAACCCGACGAAAAAGGCCGCTCCGGAGCCGCCTACCGTATGTCCGAGAATATCTTTTCCTTCCAGTACCACGGCACCCAGAATCGCCGGAATCGACAGGAGGAAGGAAAACCGCGCGGCCGCACGAGCCTCGATCCTTCGATAGAGTCCGGTGGCGATGGTGGAGCCTGACCGGGAGATCCCCGGGATCACCGAGATCCCCTGCACCACTCCGATCAGGATGGCGTCCTTCACTCCGATCCCGGAAAGGGGTCGATCCGCCCTTTTCACCCGGTCGGCGGTAAAAAGGAGGAGCCCCGTCACGGCCAGCGTCCAGACCACCGTCTCAGGGGATGAGAAGAGACGCTCAAAAACATCCTTGAAAAGAACGCCGATCACCCCCGTCGGGACCGTCCCCAGCAGAATCAGCAGCCCCACCCTTCGCCATTTGGAGTCCCCTTTCCCCAAAGAGGCGGACAGAATCTTCCGGAGGTCCGCCCCGAAATAGATAAAAACCGCAAGAAGGGTCCCCAAGTGCAGAACCACATCAAAGGCAAGATTCGGATCTGTAAAATGGAGCAGGTGCTGCACGATCACCAGGTGCCCGGAACTGCTCACCGGAAGAAACTCCGTCAGTCCTTGCACCAGTCCGAGAATAGCCGCATTGAGGAGCGTCATGTCAATCTCCTGATTATCAAAAGGGCCTGAACCCTCATTGCTGCAAAATTGGAGGAATCGACTCGCCGGCCATCAATTCCTCCACCGTCTCCCGCTTCCGGACGATATGGTATTGCCCCCCTGAAACGAGGACCTCCGGCACGCGGGGCCGCGTATTGTAGTTCGAGGACATGACGAAACCGTATCCCCCGACGGACATGACAGCCATGAGGTCGCCCTGCTCATAGGGCTGAATCTCCCGATCCTGTGCGAGGAAATCCCCGGACTCGCAGATCGGGCCGACCACATCGGCGGTAATGTTTTCCGTAATCTTTCGTTCCACCGCCTGGAGCCGGTGATAGGCCTGATACAGGCTCGGCCGGGCCAGATCGTTCATCCCGGCATCGACGATGATGAACTTCCGGCCGAGATTCTCCTTGGTATAACGAACCCGGGTCACCAGAATCCCGGCATTGCCGACAATCACCCGGCCCGGCTCAAAGATCATCGTACAGTCCAGCTCCTGCGTATGCCGGATCAACGCCCGGCCGTACTCCGTGGGATGGGGCGGCTCCTCTTCGTCGTAACTGATCCCGAGCCCCCCGCCCAGATCGAAGTAGCGGATCGCGATCCCCTCGGCCTTCAGCGCCCCGATCAACCCCTTTACCCTCTCCACGGCGGCGAGAAAAGGGGCCATCTCCGTCAGTTGGGAACCGATATGACAATCAACGCCGATCGGCTCCACATGGTCAAGCTCCACCGCCAGCCGATAGGCCGAACCCGCCTCTTCGATGGGAATACCGAACTTGTTCCGTTTCAATCCCGTCGAGATGTAGGGGTGGGTTTTCGGATCGACATCGGGATTCACCCGGAAAGCAACGGGCGCCGTCTTGCCCATCGATCCGGCAACCCGGTCAATCTCACGCAACTCCGGAAGGGATTCGACATTGAAGAGGAGGATCCCCGCCTCAAGGGCCGCCCGGATCTCCTCCGTCCCCTTACCGACACCGGAAAAAACAACCTTGCCCGGATCTCCTCCGGCCCGGAGAACCCGGATCAATTCCCCGCCGGAGACAATATCGAAACCGCTCCCTAACCGGGCAAAAAGAGCAAGGACCGCCAGGTTGGAATTCGCCTTCACGGAATAACAGATCCGATGCGGCGTCCCCTTGAGTGCCTTTTCAAAGGCCAGATAGTGCCGCTCCAGGGTGGCCGTACTGTATAGATAGAACGGGGTGCCGACCGCCTCTGCGATCTCGCGGACCGGGACATCCTCACAATAGAACTGATCCCCCCGATACTTGAAATGATGCATGAAATCCCTTTTGAATTTGATTCAACACCGGCTTTTTTCGAAGCCGGTTTCTTTATTGTGCAACCACAGTCACCTTGCGCGAAGGCGCGCTTTCATTCGGTTCCGGGGCATGGTCAAAGGCCGTGACCGAATATTCATAACGTACCCCGGCGCTTACCGAAGAATCGGTGAAGGCCGTCCCCGGGGTTTTCACTTCTCCGATAAAGCGGGCATTCTTCTCTTTTTTCGTCCGCCGATAAACCCGGTAACCGGCCAGGTCCGTTTCTTTGTTTTCCTCCCAGAAGAGCCTGACCCGCCCCGGACCCGCGATCGCCTCTATCCCTATAGGGGACGCCGGGGCCTTCCGGTCCAGGGGAATGACCGAAACCTCGGGCGAAGACACACTTTCGATCCAGGGTGGCCCCCCGGCGGCAATGCTCCGTACGGCATAATGATAGGTCGTTCCGTTCCGCAGTCCCCCCTCTTCAAAGTGGGGCTTCCCGAGGGGAACGGCATTCACCGGATGAAGCGGAAAGGCGGCCTTCCCGCTTCGCCGGTAAACAAGGTAGCGTACACTCTCACCCGGCGGCGATTTCCATTGCAGGGTCGCCGTCCGATCCCCCGGCACCGCCGTCAGAGAAGACGGTGGCGGAGGAGACGGCTCCCAGAGAACAACCTCTTCCTCCGATTCCGCCCCGGCAAACCCCTTGCGGCTTACCGGAACCACGAGATAGCTGTAGAGCTTTCCCATCCACACTGGATCGATATCAAGTTTCAGTTGCAGGCGACCATCCACGATCTCCGAAGACACCGGATCGACAAAAGCCAGGTCGTGAAAACGGCGGCAGTTGCATCCCCGCTGCCGGTCCGCCAGAAGATCCTCGTAGAAGAGCCGGTATCCACTGATCTCTTCCCGATGCTTCCCGTCCGGCGCCGGCCAGGTAAAAAGGACCGTCTTGCCCCGGATGATGACCTCAAACCCGCCCACCGCCTTTGGGAGTTCAAGATCGGGAGAGACAAGAGGGGTCTTTACACCACAGGCCGTCCAGAGCAGTCCGAGGAGAAGAAAAACCCCGACCCGACATCCTGCCATCCTAACCACTCCGGCCGCGGCGGGGAGAAGGGGAAACCTTACGCCGGATCGCCGCAATCCGTTTTTTGACCCGGGCCGGTGCCGTTCCACCGGGAATGTCCCGGGAGGCAACGGACGCCTTCGGCGTAAGCACACCATAGATGTCCTTTTCAATGGAGGGGTGAAAGCTCTGCATCTCCTGCAGGGAGAGGGATTCAAGCCCCCGACCCGCGTCCATACAGAACCGGACGATTTTCCCCGTCACTTCATGAGCCGTGCGAAAGGGAAGTCCCTTCCGGACCAGGTAATCCGCCAGATCGGTGGCCGTGGAAAACCCCTTCGTTGCACACGACTCCATCCTCTCCCGCCGGATGGTCAGACTCTTGATCATCCCGGCGAATACCGTGAGCGACCCAACGACGGTATCGACGGTATCAAAGAGGGGCTCCTTGTCCTCCTGGAGATCCCGGTTATACGTGAGGGGCAGCCCCTTCAGGTTCGTCAGCATCGCCATGAGGTGGCCGTAAACCCGGCCCGTCTTTCCCCGGACCAGTTCCGGCACATCGGGATTCTTTTTCTGAGGCATGATACTGCTCCCCGTGGCGTAGTCGTCCCCCATCTCGACGAAAGAGAAGGGCTCACTCGACCAGAGGATCAGCTCTTCGCTGAAACGGGAAAGATGCATCATGATCAGGGAGGCCGCTGTGAAGAATTCGACCAGGTAATCCCGGTCGCTCACGGCATCCATACTGTTCTCCGTAACCCCCTCGAAACCGAGCTGATCGGCCACAAACTCCCGGTCGATCGGGAAAGGGGTCCCGGCAAGGGCCCCGGATCCAAGGGGGAGGCGGTTGACCCGCTTCGCGCATTCGGTCAGGCGCTCCCGATCCCGGAGGAACATCTCACAGTAGGCCAGAAGATGATGGGCGAACAACACCGGCTGGGCGATCTGAAGATGAGTAAAACCCGGCATGATCACCCCCTCCCCGGCCTTCGCCTTCTCTATGAGAATGAGGATCAGACCCCGGATGAGATCATCAATCCCCCCGATGGCATCCCGGAGAAAGAGGCGGGTATCGAGGGCCACCTGGTCGTTCCGGCTCCGGGCCGTGTGGAGCCTGCCGCCCACGTCACCGATCTTCTCAATGAGCCGCCCTTCGATATTCATGTGGATATCTTCCAGCTCAGGACGGAAGGGAAAGGTCCCCCCCTCAATCTCCCGGGCGATGGAACGAAGCCCCTGCAGGATCTTCTTTGCATCCGCGGAGGGGATAATCTTCTGCCGGGCCAGCATCCGGCAGTGGGCCATGCTCCCTTCAATATCGTAGGGGGCCAGCCGTTTGTCGTAATGGACCGACGCGGTAAAGGCCTCCACGCCCTTATCCATTGCTTTCGTAAAGCGCCCGCCCCAAGGTTTCTTCTTCAAAGATCACTCCTTTACGGATCATCAAAGGGGGTCTATCTATTTGAAAGTATTGACAAACAGATCTATCACATCTTGGCCGGACATCTTATCAACCGGCCGATTCGATGTCAAGGAGGGAATCATACCCATCCGTCAACCGTCATGGTTTCTTCAAAGGGCTCTGAAGGAAGATGTAACAGGCGGGCAGATCCACCTGAATGGATGTCTAACCGGAAAATCGACAGTCGGCGTGGATTCGCGGCGGTCAAAGTTTTCGCCGCAGACAAGGCAACCCGGCGAGAGGAAACCGATCACTCCGCAACGGGATTGTTCGATGCCGCTCCCCGGGCGATAATACGGAACGTGACAACCGGCACCTGAGGAAGGTCCGTACGGATCAGGGCAAGGCCGGAAAAATCCGGTTGTTCGGCCTTGCCGACGAACGCCACCGACACCTTGATCTCACCACCGGCAGGCACGGCAGGATCGTCGACAGAGATCCTGAGGCGGGTATCGAAGGGTTTTACGACCTCAAGATGGATCGGCTTCGCCGAGTGATTCGACAGAGTCACCGACCGGGAGACCACCTTCCCCGGAGGAACCAGGCCGAAGTTACAAATCAGGGGATTCACGGTAACGGGTTCCAGGACATTCCCTTTGATCCGGAGCAGGAATCGCCCGTCCGGCGCGTTGGTCAGGAGGGAAATCCCCTTCGACTGGGGACCCCTTTTGTGCCGGGAGTTAAAAACCACGAGAAGTTCGCCGCTCTTCCCCGGGGCGATCTCACGCGGGTAGTCACGGGCAACGGTGCAACCGCAGGTGGTTTCCACCTTGTAAATCTCCAGCGTCTCGTCCCCCCGATTTTCCAGTTCAAAGCGGTGTACCACCTGGGTCCCCTGGAGAATCGTTCCAAAGTCAAAGACCGGCGAAGAGACCGCCACTCGCGGCCCCACGGCCGCTGAAACCGCAGCACAGAGCATCATCATAAGAACAACGGCCAGGATCTTTCGTATCATGGCGCCGCCCTCTCTTCCAGGAGGGATTTGCACCGCGTGTGGCTCATGCTTTTGGGCTTGACTTTTGACTTTGTTTCTCTCCGTGGTTAATGCTGTGGTTGCCGTTACTCCGCGTCCTTTGCACACCGAAAGCCGACGTCGTTGTGGTGATAACCTTCGATGGCAATCGCCTGCCGTCGGGTAATCCGCAACAGCGCGGCATTTGAACTCCATGCCCCCCCCCGGATCACGTGGATCCCCTTGCCGTACAGTCTGTTCGACATCTCATTGCCGGGGTACGGGGTATAGACACCCGCTGTCCATTCGGAGACGTTCCCGGCCATGTTGCGAACCCCGTAGGGCGAACTATCGGTCGCATAGAAGTCCCCGGGAACGGTGCGGGTGTAGATGGGGTTGTGGAAGAGGGTCGCGGAGTAGCATGCCCAATAGCGGCCCCCGTGGTAGGGCGGCTCATTACCCCACGGATAGCGGCGCCCGTCGGTGCCCCGTGCGGCCTTTTCCCATTCCGCCTCCGTGGGGAGACGCTTTCCCGCCCACTTCGCATAGGCATCCGCATCCTTCCAGGTCACCTCGACCACCGGCAGTTCGTCCTTGCCCATCACCGGGTTCTTCAGTTCCACCGGCAGGGTCCGTCCGGTCGCCTCGGCAAATTTGCGGTACTCGCCCACGGTCACCTCATGAGTATCAATATAGTAGGCGGGCAGATCCACGAGATGAGCGGGCGCCTCATCGTCGTACGAGTCGTCCGCTCCCATCCGGAAGGAGCCGGCGGGGATATAGGTCATTCCCGGGATCACCGCCGGCGGCTTTGCAGACTGCTGCTCGGCATGCTGCGCCACCTCTTTCGCCGCATGCTGCTCCGGCTTCCCGCTACAGCCGGAACCGAAGGAGATCAAAACAAGAAGGAGAAAAACCATTCTGTAAGGGGACATAATAAAATCTCCAATTCTTATGGATATCGACCGGCAGATCACCGATCGGCATGAGCCCAGGCAACGGCACGGTCGTAGTCCTTACCGATCGGCGTGCCGCGATAGTTGATGTTACGAGCGAGCAACGGAACGCCGGCAGGCGTGGTGCGATGGCACGCGCTGCACTCCACGGGTCCGGTGGAACCATCCGGGTTGTACTGGACCGCCTGCTGCGGCGACACCTCGTCATTGCCCAGGGGATTGACCGGGAAAAGGCCGTGGGCCGCCTGATGGCACCCCTGGCAGGTGATCCCGGCATGGGCACTCGAAAAACGCATCAGACTGTATTTCTGTGGTTGATCGACGGGGAAAAAACCACCCCCCATCGATTCCACAAAGGGCGGAGCGTGACAGTCGGCGCAATGCGGCAGACCCGCTGAAAACCAGTAATCCTTGCTGCCGGAGACATCACCATAAGAGACAGGAACGGCACCGTCCACTGCCGTTGCCGACACCGTGCCGTCTTTCTTCCGGTACCCGAGCGGTGCCCCTTTGCCCCGCTCCCAGGTAGCTTCGTTCCTGTCCCGCCCCTTCACTACCTTCGGGTCCAGGTAGCGGTCGATAAGCTGCTGCACGTCACCGCCGGTGAGTACCGCAGCAATTTCCGGGATCGTTTTATTCCGCAATCCCGCTCCCGCGCCCGTCGCCGTATCGGTCAGCCGGTCCGCCCGGTAAAGGGCAATGGAAAGTCGGTTGTGACAGTGCGTGCAATAGAGCCCCCGGTCCTTGCCCTCCTCATCCCAGACGGTATCAAGGTACCATTTCCCGATCGCGTTCAGGTGACTCTTTGTGTGCAGTTCGGCCGCCCGGTACGGGTTTGAGTGGACGTCGCGGCCGGTGTAACTGCCTGCGGCATCCCGGTTGTCCCCCTTCGCGTACCGGTTGGCGCCATCCCGGGTAACGGGGAAACGATCGAACCGACCCGCATCCGAGTGGGCCGGGTGGCACATCTGACAGTTCCCGGGCCGCCCCCCGGCGTCCGGAGCGGGCATCACCTCGGCATGTTTTCTGTGTATCGCCTCGGTCAGCGACAACCGCGCCCGCACCTTCGAGTCGGCAATATTGGTCATGGGGCTGTCGTTCATCCGGAGACGACCGATGACGTTATCCGCGTGGCACGAGGGACAGAAAACCGTCTGGCGACCCAGGCGGTTGAGGCTCGAGTTGTTGCTGTAGTTCCAGGTAAAATGGGTCTGCTCGTCCTTGTCGTGAAGTTCGAGGATGGAAATGGCCGCCGCCTGGGTGGTGGAGAAATGCTCGGTAGAATCACTGTAGGTCTTCAGCCAATAGCTGTATTCCGCTCGGTACTTCTTCGCCCGGTCGCCGTTCGCACGCTTCGTGCCATGGCACCGATCACAGGAGGGAGCATCGACGGGGATTACCCCCATGGCGGTCATGACACTGCCGTCACGATCCATCACGAAACGGCCGGCTTTGTCCCGCAAGGTGATGATCACCCGCTGATAGGGCTGGTACTCCACCTCCTTGCCCGAACGGAGGCTTTTGTTTCCGCGCGAGTAGTCGAGGTAGGGAGTAAGCGGTAACCCTACGGCATCCCACAGATCAGGCGGAGCGAGGGGGATCGGGATATCGGTCGTGTCGTTTTCTCCGTCAACGAAAAAGCGTACGCCGCTCTCGCCGGTATAGTGAAGACTACGATCACGCTTCAGAATCGGCGGCCAATCAGTAATGCGCCGGCCGGTGATCCCATGGTCGTCATCGGGAGGGTGGGTATTCCAGACGTAAATGCGATCCTTCGCCGTCGCCCCGGCCGGTCGGACGCCATCGGGCCGACCGTAGGTATAATAGGGACGGATGAACTCGACCGGTGGCTGGTCGAAGGGATCGAGCCGCTCCCCGTTCCGGTCAACATCATACTTGACCCCCCAGTAGGAAAGCTTGTTGCCGGAGGAATAGGAATTTCCCTGAAAACCGAACTCGGGCTGCACACCGTCCGTCGGGGTCATCAGTTTCGGCGGCGTCCCGTCCGATCCTTCCGTACGGATTACCTGTACCTGCACGCTGTTAAAGGGAGGCAGGGCGGCCGTATATTTGAAATCGAAGCTGGTGATGTGCATCCCCAATTCCGAATGGATCAGGATTACATAACGGTGCTGGGGCTCATGGAACTCTTCCAGGGCAGGTGCCCTAACCGGAAACAACGCAACCATGCCCAGGAACAGCAGGACAATCCTCGTGCAATAAGCGCTCACTTTTGACCTCCGGAGGATGCCGGCGGCAACGCCTTACCCCGTTTTGCCGTCGGCAGGGTCACCCGGCCGAACCAGTCCGGATCGATAACGACCTTGTGCTTTTTGCGCAGCTCCGCCAGATAGGGTCCCATATTCTTCTTGAAGAAGAATTCATTGTAGTGTTCGCGCTTGTCGCTGTTATTGATCCGTTTCAGGGAAAGCTGCTCCGGTGCGACTCGCTCCAGGGTGCGAATGAGATGCCACCCGAGCGGCGATTTCACCGGCCGACTGACCTCTTTTACCTTCAAGGCAAAGGCCGCCTTTTCCAACTCGGGAAGGATCTTCCCCCTCCCTTTTGTGATCCATCCCAAGACCCCCGAAGTCCGCCCGGCGGACGGATCGATGGAGCGCTCCTGGGCGAGCTTGTAGAAAGGATCGTAGTCCTCGGTAGTCTCCTTGAGGATCTGCTTGCGCAACGCTTTCGCCTCGGCCCTGGTCTTCACCACGATCTGCTGCAGACGCCGCCGTTCGGGAATGGTAAAGTCCTTCGGATGTTCCTTGTAGTATTCGGCAAAAGCCTTATCCGTGGGGATATACTTTTTACGCAATTTCGTCACGAGCTGCGCTGCGGTGAGGTCGCGCACAAAGTCGTCGTGGCGGTGCCGGTAGGTGGGGTCCCGATCGAGGCCGAGGCCGCGTGCCTTGCGTGCCTTGAGAATCTCAACTCCCATGGCAAGAAGTTCGGCACGCCGTTCCCCCGTACTTTTCTTGTTCTTAAGGCGAGGCCGTGCCCATCGCCAGGTCACCGGCTCGCCTGCAACCGTGGCGATTACCTGCCCCGGCTGTCGCTTATCGTCATCGTTCAGTGCAATATCGGCATCCTTCACCTCCACCCGGAGCGTCTTTCCCAAACTCTCCGCAAGTTCCTTACGTACCTCGTCGAAACGGCGGGCGGCAAGCTTGTTACGCATAACCCGGCGCATCTCGGCATCAAGTTTGTTGGCACCATGTTTGGTGTTCTTCTCCTTCTTCCACGCAGCCTCCACCTCTGCATCGGTAATCTTGCTGCGTCGGTTGTAGAAGTCACGGGTATAGAGGTCGGCGAGGGTTTGAATCTCCCACGCCTTCAGGCGGGTACGGAATTTTTCGCTCTGATCCAGCCCTTCCGACTTTGCCTCAAGATAGAGAAGACGCTGGTTGATGAGATTCGTAAGAAAAGCCTGTTTCACCCGCCGTCCCTGACCGGAGGAGTTAAGTTGATCCGCGTACGCCTGCAGCGGGGTGGAGTCAATCGCCTGGATCACCTCCCAGTCGTGGATGGCAAGGCCGTCCACGGTGGCGACGACGCCGGATTCCCCTGCGGGTTTCCCCTTCGCCGCATCGGCTGCAAGGGTCGTGCCGGCAAGGAGTACCAGAAAGGAGAAAAGAAGAGAAACGACGACCGAAAGCTTCTTCATAAATAACCTCCAACATCCGCTTTAATGAGTGTTTCGCAAAGTACCCGAAAAACCGTATACTGTCAAGGGGTTAAGACCCGCATTTTTCGAACCTGCAAATCCCCCCTACCCCCCCTTTCCGGCGCCTCCCCCTTTTTAAAGGGGGACTGAGGGGGATTCCGCGCTTGTCTTTGATTTTCCTTGCGCCCTTGGCGTCCTTTGCGAGAAGGCGCTTTCCGCTTTTAGCCTTTGACCGGGGCGGTTTGTAAACCGCCCCCTACATCGATTTGTTTTTCTTTGCGGCCTCTGCGTCTCTGCGGTGAGATCACCTCTTGATGGTTTCATAATAGACCAAAGGGGGTGGACCGTAAGGCCCACCCCCTTTGTGCTGTGGCGGATTGGGACCCGCCGGGTTCATAATGTTTACGGGTTCGACAAGGCACCCACATGGCAATAACCGCACGAGTTTGTCATCCCCGCAGGCGTGGTATCTCCCGCAGGATCGGGGTCACCGTTTGCAGCCAGATCGGTCCTCATGGCATCTACGAACTCCGTGGTCACCACGTCGAAGGTATGGGAGTGGATATCCCCCTCACGGTACTGGTTCGAACCATCCGTGAGGGAGTTCTCCCACCGCGCCGTTTTGGCCGTCTTCGGCATATGGCAGTTGGTGCATCGCCCCATACCGCTACCCACCGGATCATAGGTCATGTAACTCATAGTACTGTTCACCCACTTCCCTATGTGACGCATCACCTCGGAGGCGATCGTGGCCTCATCGGTCGGGGTCGTGGTCCCGGCGGCAAGATCATCCGCCATCGACTGGGTAACAAACTGGAAGTTCGCAGGATCGGCGCCTTCCAGGCTTTCGTCCGGAGTCGTTTCACCCGCACCCGGTGCTCTGAGGGAACTGTTGTGACAACCCAGGCAGAGAGCGTTGTTATCACCGTTGGCAGTGAGCTGATGCTCTTCGACCACACCGGCGGCACTGGGACCGCCATGAGCGTCATGACAGTCGATACAGGTCACCATCTCCATGTCGTTCTTGTACATCGTCGTACGCACCACGTCGTAGTACTGCTGGTGGTGGCCCTTCGAATGGTTGAAGGAACCGGTCACCTGCGTTACATTCCCCGCCGCAGTAGAAGTCACGAAGGGGTTGGCCGACTCATAACCGATATCCTGCCAGCTATGGTGATCGGTGGTATAGTCGATCGCCTCCCAGTATCCGCCGACGGTCCCGAAGTCGGGAGCCAGGCCGGTGCCGTCTGCGGTGCCGTAGTACTCGGCGGGACTCATCCCCGGCTTGAAGACCGTAATCGCCGGATCGACAGTGAGATCTCCCACGGAAGCGAAGCCCGCATGAGCGCCGCTTGAATCAAGGACGCTGTGACCGTGACCGCGCTGGTGACAGGTGCCGCAAACCATCGTCAGACGTCCCGGAGTCAGAAGATCCGGCTGGACGATATTGTAGCCCTCGCCGCCGTTTGCCACATGTTCGGAACCCGGACCGTGACAGCGCTCGCAGCCGATGTTGCCGGCGTAGACGTTGGACGCGACCTGGTCAATGTACTGGGTGATGAAATTGCCGTTGCTATCCTTGGTAATGCCGACACCGCCGTGGCAGCCGGCGCAGTCAACACCAAAGGACTCGGTGGGTGCACCCGTAGGCGTCGTACCAAGGCCTGCGGGTGTAAAAACGTCGGCACCCATGGTGGTCGGTGTGGACCACTTACCGGAGAACTCACCGTTCTCCCCGAAGGCAGCGGGGTCGGATCCGGACTCGTTCCACTGGAACGGAGCCGGATAATAATAGGAGGAACCGCCGGCCTGCACGTGCGCCGTTCCCGGCTCTCCATTGGCGCCGACAAGAAGCATGTAGCGCTGCTTGGCAACTCCCTCACCGCCATAGGTGAAAGCAACGTTGTACGTAGCCGAAAGGTTCCCGCTGCATGTGGCGTTATCCGCCATCTGCATTGTGGGCGTACCCCCCGAGTAACCCAGCTTGGCGTAATGGGTGTTGCCCTGGGCGGAGAAGCTAATGCAGTCGCCATTGGCGAATGCCGCCAAGCCACCATCAGCGTTGGCTGCCCAACTCGTCATATCCTGCAGACTGTTGGCCATCGTATAGCCGGGGTTGGACGGATCCGGAACGCGGAATCCGAGGAAGTGAAGGGTGTGCTTCAGCGAACCCTTCGCATGGCACCCAAGACAGGTAGACGAACCGACGTAGGTCGCCGAGGTGGACGGTGTCATCGAAATCGTGATGTCACCGAAGGCCGGCATGTTGACTACGTGGCCGTTGACCACCTTGAGAGTTTCACGCCGAGCCCACGGCAGGTGTGCCGTATCGCTCCCCGCAGGGATGACGCAGGCATAGTAATCACCGTCGGCCAGCGGCACACCATTAAAATTGTAGCTGCCATCAGCTGCGGTGGTCGCAAAACCGCCGTTGGAATTGGACCCGCCGATCACTGCGTTGGCGACATCCTCAATCGGCTGAATGGAACTGCTCGCCTCCACATCGGCAGCAGAAACAAAGACCACGGAGGCATTGGCAACCTTCGCCGTGGAGGTATCAACGACCGTACCGTGAAGTGCAAGACCGGTCATATTATTGTGATTGGCGCAATCGTCGTTGGCCGGGGCTTCCGGAATCATCGTGCGCCCGTAGCCGAGCGGCAGGCCCAACCCGTTGTCGGTTGCGTTTCGTTCGACCGTCGGCAGGGTACTCCTCGCGTCCCGCACGGTATGCATGTAGATCACCGCCAGGTCATAGTTGGTGCCGATCGTTACGCCGTTCACCTTCTTCTTCGCCGCGACTGTCGGTACACCGCCGTTGTTGGTCACGTGACATGCGCCACAGGTAACGGGACCGTGCGAACCGTTGGCATTATACTGGAGCGCAGCGTTGCGGGTCGTCGGATCGTTCAGCGGCGACACCGGGTAGAGCCCGTGGGTCGACTCGTGACACGACTGACAGGCGATCCTCTCGTGACCCTTGGAGTGGCGCATGAGGGCGTACTTGCCGGGCTCGGCCCAGGGCGGATTCATCCCCTGGGACTCGACAAATGGATACGCGTGACAGTCGGCGCAGTGCGGCTCACCCGCAGAGGCCCAGAAGTCACTCCCGTCGGTCACCACACCGTAGGGGACACCGGGGACAACTTCGCCGCCCATCCCCTTGTACTGGTAGTGGTCATTGGTATCATCAATCACCGTCTCACCGCCGAGTTCGGAGGCAATATCCACTGCTTCCTGCTCGGTCAGCGGCGTATCGACACCGCCGAACATCAGGCCTTCGGCCGCAGCGTTCTGCGTGGCAACCAGGAGGTCTTCAGCCGATTCGCCGGCAATCGCAGGTCCCAGTCCACCGATACCGCCGGCACCGTGGCAGAGATCGCATTCCTTGTCCTCGTAGACGTTGGTGCCGCCTGTCGGAGTGACGGTCCGCAGTTTCGGGTCCATGTACTTGGAGGTCAGGTCCGACACGGAGACACCCAGTGCGGCGGCAATCGACGGAATCCCCGAATCACGCAGGGTTGAGGTCGCGGGACGCGCCGTCGAACCCGGAATGGTGGGATCGCCGATCCCGGTGTCCGTTTTCCACAGTTCGGAGGCGAGCCGGTTGTGACAGTTCGTGCAGTAGATTCCCTTGCCGGTGCCCGCATCGACGTTATCCAGGTACCATTGGCCGATGGCGTTCAGGTGGCTGGGCGTATCGTCCGGCTCGTTGTTACGGTCCATGTTGCCATGAACGTCCCGATTGGTGAAACAGCCCACGGAGTCACGGATGTCCGTCTGGGCGACGGAGGTCAGCGTCCCCTGGTAGCTGAGCGGGAAGTTGGTCATGTCGCCGTTCTGGGTATGGGCCGGATGGCAGGCCTGGCAGTTGCCGGCGCGGCCGTTGTTATCCGGCAGCGTACGCTCAACAGCGCCGGAATGACGCATATGGATGGCATAGGTCAGCGCCTGGTTGCCGACATTGTCCCGGCTGGCAGGGTAACGCTCCGCCTCGGAGGCTGCCGGCACGGACGGAGACTGGTTGTCGCAGAAGCGGTCACCGGCCTGGAAACGGCCTACGATGTTATCTGCGTGACATGACTGACACATCACTGATTGCCGACCGAGACGGTTGTTCCCGACACCACTCGGGTCGTAGTTGCCAAGGAAGTTGGTGCCGAAATCGGAATCGTGGATACCGAGCATCCCCACCGCCGCCGACTTCAGCCGGGCATAATATCCCGTGGCCCCCTGGGCGAGCCAGTAATTATACTCCTGCAAGGCGTGACCACCCGGATCACCCGCGGGAATGGTTCCGCTGGCGGGATCATAGCCATGACACTTTTCACATGCCGGGGAGTCGATTGGGGCGGTGCCGAAAAACTGCACCGGTGTTCCATCGTGCTGCAGCATCTGGTTGCCGGTGGAAGCGTTGTACATGTAGACCCACTGCTCCTGAAAGGGCCTGAAATCGCTCTCGGCGATGTCGGTAATGTTTTTGCCCACCACCAGGGAGTCGTTGAACGGGGTCAGCGCAATGCCGACAACATCCCAAACATCGGCGGTCGTCAGAACCACGGGCACATCGGAGAGACGCATGCCATCGAGGCCGAGACCGGCGCCCGCGGCATCAATGATCTTGGTATAGGTATAAACGACCGTCCCCTCATTGCCCACATAGGTGAGGCCTGGACGGCCGAGACCTAAGCCGTTAAGTGCATCGGCCGACTTGTCCGCAAGCTTGTTGGCCATCGCCCCGAAGGTGGGGCCGTGGTCCTGGGGAATATTGAGGGAGGCACCACCGACAGAGATACGATCGGTCGCCAGGGCACCCGCCGCCTTGCCGCCTTCGAGGAAGGGGAGAACGGGCGGATCACCCGGACCGGCACCGCCGGAAACGCCGATGCCGGAGCCGGCATCCTTCCCGGTAAAGGGATTGTAAGTATAGAGAGAGTCGAACTCAACATTCGACAACATGTCCTCAGGGTCGGTGGTGGTCCCGTTGACGTTCGAGTCGGGACTACCGTCGGCCCATTTCTCGGTGCCGTTCCCGGCATCATAGGGGACTGTCCAGTAGGCCAGCTTTGCTCCCTCCGAGAAGGAATTGTCCTTGAACTCATAGCCGAGCTTAATGTTGTCGGCGGGTGTGAGTTGCTTCGGGTGTGCACCGGTTTTCACCGCCTGCGCCTGGATCGAGTTGAAGGGCGGCAGGACGCAGCAATAGGAAAAATCAAAACCGGTACAGTGCATCCCCAACTCATAGTTGGTAAAAATGAGATAGTTCTTCTTGGGTGAGTTGAGATGGCGGCCCCGGCTGCGCCTGCCGCGGGCAACGGCATTCGTCGCCAGCGAGGCGACAAAAAGTACGCCCAGGACCAGCATCAGAATCTGAATGGCTGTCTTACGCATGGAAGCTCCTTTCATTTTACACATGGTGCCCTCCTTTCCCACCTGCACGACGACGAAGCCCCAACAGGCCGAAAAGCCCGGTCGCCAGGAAGACGAGGGACGAAGGCTCGGGAACCATTGCCGTGGTGGTAAGGGCGTTAAGATTGTCGCTCGACAACAGACCCAGGTCCGCGGCCGTGATGGCGACATTCGAGGTGTTGTTCAGAAAAAGGTCCGCGGCCGATCCGTAGCCGGAGGCGGAAGCCAGCGAAAACAGAACATCTCCCGTAACAGCATCAATGGCCAGCGCGTCTAAGTCCTGTCCCTGCTCAATACCAAGCGACGCGGCAGTCCGGAAGATGTTACCAAGACTGTTGAGATAGATGTTCCCATCACCGGCAAGGGAGAAGTAGACATCCCCGTCCTGACCCGGAACATAAGGTGCGGCACCGAGATCCACGGCATCGAGATCATCATTGTTCTGTCCGTAAGCGCTATCGTTCAGACCGTAGTCCTCACCATAAGTATCCGCAAAGTTGACCCCCGCAAGCTGGCCCGGGTTGGCGTCGAAAAGCGTCCCCATCTGCCGACTGGTCGAGGCCTTCCATGCCACGTCCGTGCCCGAAGCGCCCTGGCTGTTCGCATCCACCGAGAAATAGACGTCGTAGATGCTTGCGGGATCAGCACTGTCAAACCCGAAGGAGAGGGCGTCGATCTCGTCGGCCGCGGACAATCCGAGATCGGCCGGCGTCAACGCCACGGTGTTGGTGCCGTCGAGCGGCGTATCGAAGAGATGGGCGCCGTCCGGACTGGTGCTGTATACGTCATTAGGCATATTCGTTCCGGGAGCAACGCCGATCCCGTCATTGAGCACCGAGAAGGTGTCGGCCCGGCCGATCGCCGGAAGAGCGAAGATACAAATCATTGAGACAACCGCCAGAAGGCGGAGCCTTAACCCATAACATTTCATAATGTTTCCCCCTTGTATGATGTCATTCCCCTGCAATAATCCCGCCGGGAGCGAATGCCTCCGGCTTCCCCCTTTCCGGCAGGCAGCAGATTTGTGAACCTGCCGGAAACATAACGTAAAATTGAACCATTGTAAAAGTACGATTTATGTTGGAACCATTTTGTCGGTCATTCTTCACCCCCCTCATATTTAGATGATCACGATATTTGACTTCAACTTCCGCAGCAAATCTTATGAATCACCCCCTTTCCCGATATAAGATCATTTTGCCCATTTGCCGTAAGCCGTCACACCCCGCGACGACGAAAGAAGACCGCAAGTCCTGCCAGACCGCTTCCCAACAGCACCAGCGAGCCGGGCTCGGGAACCGTCGCAAGCTGGAGTTCAAGAACCATCTGGTAAGAGAGAGTATCGAACCCACTTCCCGGCATCCGATTGCCCGTGGCGACAAGACGCAGGCTCTGACCGTCAAAGGGACGGCCGTCCACCTTGTAGGCGAAGTTGTAACTGCCATTGGTCGGAGAGGTCCACGGGGCGGTCCAGAGACGTAAGGGCATACTGTTATCCAGACCGGTGTTCTGCGGGATGAAGACGGCGTTATTCATCACCACGTGCATCTCGCCGTCACCGGTCACCGTGCCGCCCGGCTCGAAGAAACTATTCCACGGAATGGTATACTGGTTGGCGTCGCCGGTCTCAGTGGAGTGGTCGCGGAAGTCGACCGTCCCAAGCAGTGTTCCCGGGACCGTATCCGGCAGGAAGGTGTCCGCAGGAATCGTCACCGTCGTACCCCCTCCGCTGATTACAATATCCATCGTGCCGCCCGGAATCGCCCATTCCAGGGAATGCTGGAAGTTAAAGCTACTCCCCGTGTCTCCACCGTTATATGGATCACTTGCGATTCCATCCACACTCCCCGGAACGATGTTGAAGTGGTAGGTACCGTCGGTCCAGGCGACCGGCGTGGCATGGGCAGGGACAACCGCCAAGATGAAGAATAGCCCGAAGACAACGGCGACCGCCGCTGTTTTTAAGTGTTGAATGATGATGGTGTGCCGCCACACCGGAACCTCCGCCGACAGGCGGAGTTTCCCCTTGCAAAGATTCATAAACTTCCCCCCTATGATGTCATTCCCCTATAAAACGGTCTTGAACAATCGCGCCCGAGGCATCCGCCCCCGGCCCCCCTTTTTCTGCGGACAGGAATTTGCAACCCTTTCAGATGACAATCATCAACGGCTCCCAATTCCCGTCATTAGATCGACTGGGTACCTCCTTTCTTCAATACGAACTAAAACGTCTCCATTTTCATGTTCCTCAGGCTGCAGCACGAATCACTCCCCCCCGGTTTGATACTGCACGCCACGATCGGCCGGAACTTTATGCGGCCATATACAGCAGCATATTGCAGGTTACATGCCAATTCTACCCAATGAGCGGCCAGAACAAATAAAAAGATAACATGATGAAAAGAAGGGACTTATTTCGGAGCAAGACAGCCCGTCAACCGGTTATGCAGGTATTCGATAGCGTGAATATATGAAATAATTTTCCTTTTTTGTGAAAAGATTTTCCCACTATTTGTGCGGATGCACGATTGTGCGGGCTCCACAACGGATGCAGACAAAACAAAGGGGGCCGGCCCGAAGGCCCGCCCCCTGATTCTCTCAGATCCTCAATACGCAAGCGACCGGAGCATTATGCACCGGCGGCCTTTACGGAACGATGATGACGCCGGTGGAGACCGGCGAGAACCGGCAGGAAGGATGCGATCAGGAAAAAAGAGGAGGGCTCGGGTACGGCAGCGGCGCTGACCCGGATATTGTCCACGATCAGGCCGGTGTCGAAGCTCCCGTCCCCCTCATCTCCGACAAAAAATTCCAGGGTGTAGTCGCCGGCGCCCAGGATAGAACTGGTGACCGTCTGGAACCCGCCGAGATAGGTCCCGTCGTAAAAGCTGCTCGCCGGAAGTGTGGGATCGCTGGTCGTCCAGGAAATGCCGCTGAAGTCACCGGCGTATAGCGGTGCAAAGGAACCATCGTTGTAGCCGTCGTCCAAGGAGCACTGAACCAGGGAGATCGGAGCGCCCGCGGCAGGCAGGAGGCGGATCTCGGCGATATCGGCAAGGCCGGCGGTACTCCATCCATCGAACTCACTGGTAGCAATAGTCCAGTCGAGAGCCAGAGTGGAGGGGGCCGTAAGCGTAAAAGACTGGCTCAAAGTGGCGATGTCGAACTCGTCGGCGCCGCTTCCGTCCCGGTCAAACCCCGAATCCACACCCGGCGGCATCCCGTTCACAAAGCTGTCGGGACTGGTCGATAGGAGCGCAAACCAACTGCCGTCGGTTGCCAAATAGCCGGTCTGACCACTAATATTTTTATCCGGGCTATGGTAGTCGGGGTTGATCCGCTGGACGTTGCCGGAAGCGGTCCAGCCGGACAGGTCGGTTTCAAAAGAAAGGTTGGTGAGCCCCGTAGCGAAGGCCGCCGCCGGGACGAACAGACAGAAAACTGCGATCACCGCCATCCAGCGGAGTACGACATTCCGAATCTTTAGTTTTATACTGTATAACTTCATGAGTTTTCCCTTTTCTCTAATGAGTTACCCCCTTTTACATGATTTCCCCCCGAGAAGCCGCGTTCCTTTTTCCGGAGGCGCCGGTCCCCAACCGACCCCTTTTGCCGACAGGAATTCGTTTTTTATAACGACGTTTACCACCTCCTTTCCGGTGGAGCATCAAACCCCTTGTTTGCGTTCTCCGCAGAGGCCGCTTATCCGTATTTAATGAAAGCAGGTTCCGTGCCAATCCAAACCGGAGCAAGGCAGGTTGGGGGAAAAACCGGGTAACCCACTGATAACATAAATAATTATTTTATACCACAAGAGACCGACAACGGCTCATTCCGCTATTCGACAAATCGAATATATGAAATGTTTTTCCTCTTTTGTGAAAAATTTTTCCACTTTGACAACATTAAACGATCCCGTTATACTGTGCCTCATGAATGTTAGTTTAATGGAACGGTACAAACCGGCGGCCGACCGAAGAACACTCCTCCTGATCTCCGGGTTCATCTGGTCAGGCGTAGGGATCATGCTGGTCTCCTTTGCGCTCGTGTGGCTTTCGGCCCGCGGGGGAACGGCCGCCTACCTTCTCGGCGGATCGGGGCTCGTCCTCTCCTGGTTCATCCACCATTTCGGATTGACGAGGATCGTCAACCGGAACCTCGGGCGGATCCTTCCCGTCCGGGATAAAAGATGCCTCTTCTCCTTCCAGCCCTGGAAGAGCTACATCATCATCCTCATCATGATTGCCATGGGGGTTACGCTGCGCCATTCCAGCTTTCCGAAACCATACCTTGCCGTGATCTACATGGCTATGGGGGCCGCCCTGATTCTCTCCAGCACACGCTACTGGAAACACTTCTTCCGGAAATCATGAAAAGATCGCAGGCCGGAACAGGGGGGGAAAAGAGACCGGTCACCATCGGGATGATCCAGATGAAGATCGCCGGTAATCCCGGCACCAATCTCGAACGGGCAAAAGAGCAGGTCCGCGAGGCGGCGGACCGGGGCGCCCGGGTCATCTGTCTTCCGGAACTCTTCCGCATGCCCTACTTCCCGCGGGAACAGAACCGTTCCGTCGCGCACCTGGCCGAGGCGATTCCCGGCCCCTCGACGGAGGTCTTCTCCTCCCTCGCCCGGGAACTGGAAACGGTCATCATCGTCCCTCTCTTCGAGAAGGACGGCGGCCGCTACTACAACGCCGCCTGCGTTCTCGATGCCGACGGAAGCCTGTTGCCCACCTACCGGAAGGTGCATCTTCCGCAGGATCCCTGTTTCTACGAACAGGATTATTTCACGGCGGGCAACGCAGGTTTTCCCCTCTACCGGACCCGGTACGCGGACTTTTCCGTCCTCATCTGTTACGACCAGTGGTTCCCCGAAGCGGCCCGAATCTGCACCCTGAAGGGGGCCGATATCCTCTTCTATCCCACGGCCATCGGCCGGATCCGGGGAGAAACGCCTCCGGAGGGGGACTGGCACGATGCCTGGGAGACGGTCCAGCGGGGCCATGCCATCGCCAACGGGATCCATGTGGCCGCCGTCAACCGCGTCGGGACTGAAGGGGAACTCGATTTCCGGGGCGGTTCCTTCGCCTGCGACGCCTTCGGGAAGGTGCTCGATCGTGCGCCGGAGCAGGAGGAGGCAGTCCTGGTTTCGCACCTTAACCTTTCTCTGAATGAAACGGTCCGGGAAGGGTGGGGCTTCCTCCGGAATCGGAGACCCGCCCTCTACGGAGAGCTGACTCACGAAGATGACTGAGATCACCCCGAAGACCCCCGGCTCCCTCGGGTACCGGATGCCCGCAGAATGGGAGGCCCATGCCGCCCTCTGGCTTGCCTGGCCCCATGATGCCGATACCTTTGCCGGTTGTCTCCGGGAGGTTGAAGAGACCTACCTGCAGATCATCGAAGCCCTCGCCGGGGAAGAGGAGATCCGCCTTCTCGTACGGGACCGCGCCCTGAGGGAAGAGGTGGAGCGCCGCCTGCGTGGGAGGGGCATCCCACCCGGACAGGTCCGGCTGATCGAAGCCGGCTACGGCGACGTATGGATCCGGGACTACGGCCCCACCTTCGTCCGCAATGACAGGGGGGAGACGGCCATGGTCGACTGGTCCTTCAACAGCTGGGGCGGGAAATACCCGGAACTCCTGGAAGACACGAAGATCCCCGCCCGAATCGGGGAACTCTTCCCCATGCCCCGTTTCGTCCCCGGGATGGTCCTCGAAGGGGGTTCCATCGAGGTCAACGGGGAAGGGCTGCTCCTTACCACGGAACAATGCCTCCTCCATCCGAACCGGAACCCCGGTTTATCCAGGGAGGAGATCGAACACAGACTGAAATCTTTTCTCGGCGTGGAGGGTATCATCTGGCTCAAGGGGGGGATCGCAGGGGACGACACGGACGGCCACGTGGATGACGTCGCCCGCTTCGTTGCCCCCGGCACGGTCGTCGCCGTCGTCGAGACCGACGAAGGGGATGAGAACCACGGGATCCTGCAGGAGAACCTGCGCCGCCTGAAGGCGGCAACATCACCCATGGGAAACCCCCTCCGGATTATCCCCCTCCCCACCCCCGGCCGGGTGGAGCAAGGAGGAGACCGGCTCCCGGCGAGTTACGCAAATTTTTACATCGGGAACCGGACGGTTCTGGTCCCGACCTTCGGCCATCCCTGCGACGCTCAGGCACTGAAAATCATCGGCAGCGTTTTCCCCGGCCGGCAGGCACGGGAAATCGACTGCCGGAACCTCGTCCGTGGCTACGGTGCCATCCACTGCATCAGCCTCCAGGAACCCGCCCGAAGAGTGCAGGAAAACCCCTCCTCTTTTTCTTGACAGCAATTATCAATCTGTGTTTTGATGAAAACCAACCTCAAACAGACGGAAAGGAATTCATTATGAATGAGCAAACCCCTGAAAACCCGTGTAATCTCCCCCCCACAGGCGATGAACTGGAATATCGAAGGATGTTGAACAATTATGAACAATACCTGAGTTTTTATCCGGACTCAGCGGAAACCTATTACAACCTCGGCTTGATACATGCCCAGTATCAGGAATTTGATCGTGCCGTTTCCGCCTACGAAAAAGCAATTGAACTGAAACCGGAGCTGGTGCAACCCTACCTGAACCTGGCCGGAATCTGTCTGCAGTTAAACAAAGAAAAGGAAAGTATCGCCCTCATGGAAAAGGCCATTGAGATCAATCCCGATTTTCCCGTAAGTTACAGTAATCTCGGCTACGTCTATATTCAGCAGGGACGGATTGAGGAGGGGATCGCCGAATGTGAGAAGGCGCTCAAGATCGACACAAATTTTCTTGACGCCTATGTCAAGCTGGCGATGGCCTATTTGAAACAGGAGGATTATGACCGGTTGATTGAGGTCTGCATGAAGGCCCTTGCGATTCAGCCGGAAATCGGGCTGATGCAGAACTACCTCGGCACGGCCTATTACCACAAGAAAGATTATCGAAAAGCCGTGGAACATTGCGGGCTCGCCCTGGCCCAGGGGTTTGAAGTAGATCCCGCACTGTTAAAGGAACTGGAGCCCCACGTTCCAAGACGGGAGGCGGAATGAACCGTCCGTCCCATCAACCCCCGGAGGCCTTCTGTCTTTTTTGCAGGAAAAAAATCGCAAAACCGGCAAAGAATACCCTTCGTCCTTTGAGCGATTTTCCCTCCGGACAGTGCGATTGCGGAGCGGTCTATGTCTCCGACCTCACGGGGAAAAACGGCGGCGAAGCAATGATCGATGCGTTGGCGACGGCCTGTGATAACGACGAGGCCCGCGCTTTTTCCCTGGAAGAGGGGAAAGACTATGCGATGAAGGTTGTCGGCTACGATGCCCGGACCCATTCCGTCACGAAACGGGGACATTATAAGGACGGGAAGGCAAGGCTCTATTTCATCAAGCTGGCGGCCGTGTAAAAGTACAATTCATTCCGGCAAGCATCACCGATGGAGACATCCGGGGATCGGTCGACTTTCGTTATCGGCTTTTGACCTTATCTTCAAGCCACCGGCACCAGTCCTCCATACCTTGCCCGTTCCTCGCGGACAGGTCAAATATTTTAAGGTCCGGGTTCAATTTTTTTGCATCGGACCGGATCTTTTCCATATCCACATCCAGGTACGGGGCAAGGTCGATTTTATTCAGGATCAGGACTTCGGATTTCTGAAACATCAGGGGATACTTGAGCGGTTTGTCGTCCCCTTCAGTGATGCTCAGCAGCATGATCTTGGCGCTTTCTCCCACATCGAACTCGGCAGGACAGACCAGGTTCCCCACATTTTCAATAACCAGGAGGTCGAGTTCGTCCAGGGGCATCTCCTGAAGCATGTCGCTGATCATATTGGCATCCAGGTGGCAGGCCCCGCCGGTATTGATCTGGACAACGGGAACATCAAGTCCGGAGATCACTTCGGCATCATGGGTGCCCTGAATGTCTCCTTCGATCACACCGATCCGGACCCTGCCGTCCAGGGCACGAATGGTTTTCTCCAGAAGGGTGGTCTTGCCGGCGCCCGGTGCGGACATGAGATTGACGGCCTCTACCTTGTGGTTTGCAAGGAGTGCTCTGTTGCCGGCTGCAATCCTGTCGTTCGCTTCCAGAATTTTCTTGACCATCTTGACCTTCATCCATCCACCTCCAACTCAAAAATTTCCAGTTCATGCCCGGTCGTAATCTCAAACGCCGCGCCACCGCACCGGGGACAGTTCAGGACAATCGTCTCCTGAGAGATAAAATCCGAATTGCATTCCCGGCAGCGGCCGCCCACGGGGATTTCATGGATTTCGAGGGTTGCATTTACCGAAAGTGTCTCGTCCTTCGCACAGTTGAAGGCAAAGACCAGAGCGTCCGTCATAATTCCTGAAGCCTTTCCCACATTCACCCGGACGGTCTCCACCCCGGAATAGCCCTGTTCATGACAGGTGGCATCGACAAGTTCAAGGATGTTCCTGGCGATAGAGAGTTCGTGCACGGCAAGTCTCCTGAAAACGATGGAGCGCCTTCTTCATCCGGAAGAATACCGTTCATGAGTTTGAGTGATGCCGGGGCGGCATCACAGTCCACAGTCAAAGGGCAAACCCGACATGGACGAGTCAGCCGTCACCGAATAGGCCTATATTAACATGTTTCCTCGTTGCTTCAATAGACAAAATCCCCTGTAGCCCGGATAAGGACCGGAAAGCTGATGGAAATAGACGGATGACGCTCAACTTTTTTCCATTATTACCGATAAAGGATAAAAGCCATCACGAACTACCCGAACAGCCGTTTCACAAATCATTGAAGACGATGATATCGTTAACATATCATCCATAGCAAACCGGCTCTTTTGTAATGGAGACTTTCCATGATCTATAAAGTGATCACCAAGAGTGAATTCAGGAAGTTTGTGTCCGGACTGATCCGCGAGAACCAGACGATCGGACCCAAGCTTGTGGATTCCGACAGAGAGGGCAACCCCATCTATCAATTCAAAGAAGTTAATTCCTTTGACGAGATGGACCTGGATTACACACAGGCCGACTACTCGATCAAAAATTTTTATCTCCCCTTCCGGGAAGAGCTTTCCCGGTTCGATTATTCCAACAGCGACTGGGAGCAGAACATCGAATACCACGTGCATCCCAGGGTGATCGTCGGGGTGCGGGCCTGTGACATTAACGCCCTGACCAAGCTCGACAAGATATTCATGAAGGGGAACTTCCCGTCCCCCCATTATATTGCCCGCAGGAAGAACACCTTTTTAATCGGCATGGACCATGAACCTCTGGACGACTGTTTCTGTAAATCGCTGAACCAGGATGTGGTGCGGCACGGTTTTAATCTCTACTGCACGGACATCGGAAAAAGCTATTATCTGACAATCAACTCCTCCAAGGCCTTCAACTTTCTGCGGAATGTAAAGACCTCGGATCCCGGGAAGGAAGACGACAGGAAATATATTGAACGGCGGAAGTATTTGAAGAAAAAATTTCGCACCCATGTAGAGGTGACCGGGCTTCCCGCCCTCATGGACATCGAGTTTCAATCGGACGTCTGGAAAAAATGGGGGGACAAGTGCTTGAATTGCGGTTCCTGTGCCATGGTCTGTCCCACCTGTTACTGCCACGGCGTTGAGGAAAACATTGAGGTAAATCTGAAACGATCACGCAAGGAAAGAGTGCAGTACTCCTGCAGTATCGTGGATTTTGCCGAAGTCGCGGGAGGGCACAATTTCAGGCCCCTGAAAGAGGATCGTCTCAAGTACAGGTTTTATCATCACTACAGAGGGTTTGCCGAGAACGCAGACGAGCAGATTTGTGTGGGCTGTAACCGGTGCGGCCGTGCCTGTCTGGCCGGCATCAACCCCAGGGATGTCATCAACGACCTGAGAATGGAGAGCGAAGAATGAGCTACAAAATCAAGAAGGAAGATATCAATCTTGAACCCTTTATGACCCAACCGCCCCAGTACAATCTCAAAACCGTTGTCATGAAAACGGACAAGGTTTATAAATGCGAGATCATTAACATGATCGAGCTAACGCCCATGGAAAAACTTTTTCATCTCAGGATTCTCGATCCTGCCGAACGTGACCTCTTCTCTTTCAGGGCCGGCCAGTTTGTCATGGTCGAGGTCCCCGGCTTCGGCGAGGTCCCGATCTCCCTCTCGAGTTCTCCAAACAACCGGGAGTTCATGGAACTCTGTATACGAAAAGCGGGGCAGACCACCAACATGCTCCATAAAGCACGGATCGGATCCAGGGTCGGCATTCGCGGTCCTTTCGGCACGGCATTCCCCATGGAACAGATGGTCGGGCACAATCTTCTTTTGATCGCAGGCGGACTCGGTCTCGCCCCTCTCCGGGCTCCGATCTATTGGGTCACGGACCACCGTTCCGATTACCGGGATGTTCATATCCTTTACGGAACCAAGGAGCCCTGGCAGATGCTTTTCACCTATCAGTATGAAGAGTGGGAACGGATTAATCATATCCGGATGCTGACGATCGTGGAAAAGGGGGATGAGAACTGGAAAGGCAACACGGGAATGATCACCGAACTTTTCAACGACATCACCATTGACCCTGCAAACACCTATGCCATTGTCTGCGGTCCACCGGTCATGTTTAAGTTCGTCTGCAACCACATGGACAACCTGGGCATCCCCATGAATCACATGTTTGTCTCCCTGGAACGGAGAATGCACTGCGGTATGGGAAAATGCTGTCGCTGCATGGTGGGGTCCACCTTTACCTGTGTGGACGGGCCGGTTTTTGATTACTGGTCCGTCATGAATTTAAAAGAAGCCATTTAAGGAGGCCGGTCTTGAAGTATCTCGGAATCGATATTGTCAAACCCAGGCTCGCAGTTTTTGATTTTACGGGTTGTGAGGGATGTGAACTTCAGTTGGTCAACAAGGAAGAAACATTAGTCGACTTCCTGTCCCTTTTCGAAGTCGTCAATTTCAGGGAAGCCTCATCGGACAAAAGCGATGCGTACGATATTGCTTTAATTGAAGGATGCATTTCCAGACAGGATGAAGTGGAACGCTTAAAAGCGATCCGGGGCCGGGTCAAAATCCTGGTTGCGCTGGGCTCCTGCGCTTGTTGCGGCGGGGTGAATCATCTCAAGAACGGATTCCCGATAGAGGATGTTGTCCGGCAGGTCTACGGAGACCGGAAGATCGAAACCGAAAAAGTCAGGAGCCTCAAAGAGGTGGTACAGGTGGACCTGGAAATTCCGGGATGTCCGGTATCCAAGGCGGAGGTAGAGAGAATCGTCATCGCTCTGGTCACCGGGGCGGAGATCCGGATGCCCAAATATCCGGTTTGCGTGGAGTGCCGGCAGCAACTCAACACCTGCCTGTTCGATTTCGGGGAGATATGTTTGGGGCCGATCACACTTGCAGGATGCGGAGCGGTCTGTCCCTCGGGCAAGGTCGGCTGCCGGGGCTGCCGCGGTCCCGCAGATGATGCAAATTATGAATCGTTTATCGATGTAGTTGTCGACAAGGGCTTTACTGAAGCTGAGATCCGAAAAAAGATCGAGTTCTTCAATGCCTTCGAAGGACCGGCAAAAGATACTATCGCCTCCTTGATCCAGAAGAGAATCAAAACATTTAACGCATTCAGCGGGGTAAGAGCATGAAAGTGAATATGAACATCGATGTTCATCATGTGACACGAGTCGAGGGTCACGGGAATATCCGGATTGAGGTGCAAGACGGTCGTCTTGTGGAGGCAAAATGGGAAGTCGTTGAAACACCTCGTTTTTTTGAAGCCATTCTCAAAGGGATGCCCCATGACAACGCTCCCACCCTGACTTCAAGAATATGCGGGATCTGTTCCATCGGCCACACATTGGCATCGCTCAGGGCGGTGGAGCGTGCGATGGATGTCGAGGTCCCGGCGACCGCGCAGAAACTCAGGCTTCTGGCCAAACATGGCGAGACGCTGCAGAGCCATTTTCTACACCTCCTCTTTCTGGTGGCGCCGGACTTCCTGAATGTGGGGAGTGTCATTCCGTTGGTGGATTCCCATCCCGACCTGGTGGCCAAAGCTGCGAGACTCAAGGGTATGGCCAATTCCATGTGTGACCTCATTGCAGGCCGCACCACCCATCCGGTGAGTCTGGTAGTGGGTGGGGTGAGCAAGGCCCCGGATAAGCGGCAGTTGGCGGAACTCAAAAAGACCATGGAAGACCGGATGAGGGACGCCGCAGACGTGCTGGAGCTTTTCAAGACGCTGGCCCTTCCTGACTTTGAAAGAGAGACCGAGTTTGTCTCCTTGAAGGGTGACAAAACCTATCCCTGGATCGGCGGGGACCTGGTCTCCTCGGACGGCGTCATCAAGCCTGAAGATCAATATCTGGCGATGAGCAATGAGTATCAGGTCAATTTTTCCACATCGAAATTCACAAAACTGAGCCGAGACAGCTTTGCCGTGGGGGCGCTGGCCCGCCTCAACAACAATTACGATCTCCTTCACGGCAAGGCAAAAGAGGTTGCGGAAACCCTGGGTTTGGAGCCGATGAACTACAACCCATACATGAACAACATCGCGCAACTTGTGGAGTGCTTTCATGCTCTTGCCGAGTCCCTGGACCTTATCGACGAAATGCTGGACGGCGGCATGAACGACCTTCGCCGCCGCTATGAGGTGCAGGCCGGAGTCGGCATTGGTGCGGTGGAGGTGCCCAGGGGAATACTTTATCATCACTATAACATCGACGAAAAGGGAATGATCACCCATGCCAACTGTATCATTCCAACCACGCAGAACAATGCAAACATCCACTACGACCTTGCCGAACTAGTCAAACAGGAAGTGAAAAAAGGCTCAGACGATCAGGAGGTGAGAAAACTCTGCGAGATGCTCGTGCGGGCCTATGACCCCTGCATCTCCTGTTCCGTTCACTAATTCGTTTCTTGAAACTGACACAGCGAAGGGAAGGATAGCCTCCCTGCGGCAATACCGCAGGGAGGCATGGGGTAGTTGGGGGGTATTACACGAAGTATCTTTTCAGTAGCCCTTCCAGGGAGCGGGCGTGCCGTCCTTCATCCCGGGAGGATTCATCGAAGAAGTCATGGGCCGGGTCGATATTGTTCTCCTTGGCCAGGACTGCGGCTTTGCGCTTTCCCTTGTTGGCCATCTGCTCCCCTTTCAGCATCTTCTCGATATTTTCCTTCGTCGATTCGGAAATCAATCCATTTAATTCGGCAAATTGCGCCGCATGGCCCGCCTCGTCCATGGCGATCTCCCGGAGGGAAACGGCCACCTCGGGATAACCTTCCCGCTGGGCCTGTCGGGCCATGGCGAGATAAAGCCCGACTTCGGCGGTCTCTCCCTTGAAATTCGCCATTACATCCTCTTCCACTACGGTACCTTTGGCAACCCCGATCGTGTGTTCATTGACCAATTCGCTCATTTTTTCTCTCCCTTTAATGATAAAAACAGTTGCAATGAATGATAAAAAAATTTTTCCCTCCTCGTCATCACCTCCTTTACTTTCGGTTTTGATGGTTTCCCGAACCCCGGCAGTCCGCACAGCGTCCATAGTAGGAAATCCTGTACCCGGTGAATTCGAAATTCCCGTTCCCTTCCGGAACAGGCAGGACCGTCTCGTCCATCACATCTTCCACGGTCCCGCAGGAGGTACAGACCGCATGGGAATGGGGCGTCGTCTCCGGATCGTAATGCCGCCGGTCGCCCGCCAGGTGAAGTTCCATAAGCGCTCCGTCCTCCTTCAGGATCTTCAAGGTCTGGTAAACCGTCGCCAGGGTCAGGGTCGGATGCCGGGCCACAAGGAGACGGTAGAGATCCTCCGCCGTCGGATGTGCGATATTCCCTTCGAGGGCCTTGAAGATCGCCAGCCGCTGAGGTGTCACCCGGCGCCCCTTCTCACGGAAATCATTTATTAAATCAACTACTTTCAACATAATCAAAAAACTCTCTTTATTAATAACGTTTCATGATTAATTGAATCATACCAGTCGCGTTTTTGATTGTCAAGCAAAATAATTATGATAATAATTTTAGTACTGTATAGATCTATTGTTTTGAAAAGATTGATTTTTCCTTCTCACCATTGACAGGAAGAGAACCATTTGATACAAACAGACTAACGGCTCAGGTCGCCTCTCTTTTTCCGCATGACTGGTTACGCCTTCGGCGTGCCCCGCCTTAGATTTATCTTTGCCGCTTTCAGCGGCTCTGATGAATAAGGGATCTTGGATCTTGGGGTGTTGCGGTGCTCAAATCCTCAACGTATGAACCTATGCGCCTCCGGTTTTGCGCTCCTAACGCCTTGTCCTGCAACAAAATAGAAGTAACCTGAACCGTTACCAAACAGAAAATATTTCGCTGTAAATTTCGTAATGAGCATTATAGGAGGGCTGAAAGATGGCTGAAAAAGTCGCAATCGTCGTAGGCGGCGGTCCGGCTCCGGGAATCAACGGAGTGATCGGTGCCGTTGCCATTGAAGCGATCAATCAGGGCAGAGAGGCGATCGGGATCATGGACGGGTTCAAATGGCTCTCGAAGGGGGACGCAAGCCACACCGTTTCCCTGAACCTGGGTCATGTTTCGCGTATCCACCTGAAGGGCGGATCGATCCTTCGGACCTCCCGGGAAAACCCCACGAAGAGTCCGGAAAAGATGGCCAATGTCGTTCGTGCTCTCACCGAACTCGGCGTCCGTTACCTCGTGACCATCGGCGGCGACGACACGGCCTATACCTCCAGCCGGGTGGAAAAGGCGGCCGAAGGAAAGATCTCCGTCTGCCATGTCCCCAAGACCATCGACAACGATCTGCCGTTACCGCCTGGGGTCCCGACCTTCGGCTATGAAACCGCCCGGGAGGTCGGCGCCAATCTGGTCGCAAATTTGATGGAGGATGCCAGGACCGCCGCACGATGGTACTTCGTGATCGCCATGGGAAGATCCGCAGGACACCTCGCCCTCGGCATGGGAACGGGTGCAGGCGCCACGATGACCCTCATCCCCGAAGAGCTGGGTGAAAAATTTTCTCTCCGGCGGGTTCTCAATATCCTGGAAGGCGCCATCATCAAACGGCTCTCCCAGGGGAAGGACCACGGCGTGGCCGTCATCGCCGAAGGGGTGGCGGCCCGGCTTGATCCGGAGTCCTGTTCCTTCGTCAAGGACGCCCCCCGCGACGAGCACGGAAATATCCGCTTGGCCGAGATCCCCTTCGGAACGGTTCTTAAAAACGAAGTGGGCAAGGAGTTGAAAGAGATGGGGGTCAAGATGACGATCGTGGCCAAGGATATCGGCTACGAACTCCGATGCAGCCCGCCAACGGCCTTCGACCGCCAGTATACAAGAAATCTGGGATACAGCGCCATTCGTTTCCTCCTCGACGGAGGCTCGGGCGCCATGGTCCTCTTCAAGGACGGCAAGACCGCTCCGATCCCCTTTGCCGAGATTACCGATCCCGCAACCGGGAAGACCCGAATCCGCACGGCCGATATCAATTCCGAGATCTATCAGACGGCCCGGCGCTACATGATTCGCCTCAATCCCGAGGACTTTGAAGGGGAGACCCTGACCCGTCTGGCGGAGACGGCAAAGATGAGCCCCGGGGAATTCACGAAACGGTTCAGTGAAATCTAAAGGATAGAATAACCTGCATGGATGAAGAAGAGGGAGGCCCGGCAATCCAGGCCTCCCTCTTTGATGAAGTCGTAAAAAGTCCGTTCGACCCTTCGACATGCTCAGGGCGAACGGTGTAAGTGATTGATATTCCGTTCGTGGTGAGCTTGTCGAACCATGAACGGAATCCGGAAAACGACTTTTTACGACCTTTAAATTCCGGATGAAAAATCGACTACGTTCCACAGGTAAGATTTCACGGAGCCGCCATGACCTTCCTCTTCCTCTTTGCATTGTTCGTCCTCGGCCTGTTTCTGATGGTCTACGGCGCCGATCGGCTGGTGGAGGGAGGCTCCGCCATCGCAGTGCACTTCAGGATCTCTCCCCTCGTCATCGGGTTAACCATCGTCTCCTTCGGGACCTCCTTCCCGGAATTCGCCGCCAGCCTCGTCGGCGCCCTCCACGGAAAGACCGATCTGGCCATGGGCAATGTCATCGGGAGCAATATCTGCAATTTGGGACTGGTTCTCGGCGCGGCGGCCCTGACCCGCCCGATCCGGGTCCGGGGAAGCCTGATCAGAAAGGAGATCCCCTTCCTGCTGCTGATTTCCGCCATCACATGGTGGATGGCCCGGGATCACCGGATCGGCAGAGGAGAAGGCCTCTTTTTCGTTGTTCTTTTTGTTCTGTTTGTCTATTACTGCATCCGCACCGCCCGGCAACGGGGCGATGCCTTGCCGCCGGGGCTGCCTCCCGGCAAGTTCATCTCACTCCCCCGGAGCTTTGGCGCACTCACCTTCGGTCTACTGCTCCTTTTTTTCGGCGCGGACCTGACGATCCGGGCGGCCGTCTCTATTTCGGGAAGGATGGGGATCTCTCAGGCCGTGATCGGTCTCACCGTCGTCGCACTGGGGACCTCACTACCGGAACTGGTAACCAGCGTCATGGCCCTCCGGAAGGGGGAAGGGGATATCGGCCTCGGAAACGTTCTGGGGAGTAATATCTTCAATCTCCTCTTTGTGCTGGGAGTCACGGCAACGGTCCATCCCATCCCCTCCTCTCCTCAGTTCTTCCGCTTCGACATCCCCGTTATGCTTGCATTCACGGTCCTTCTGATTCCCTTTGCCGGAAGCCGACTTCAAATCAGCCGAAGAGAAGGAGGACTCCTCCTTGCCGCTTACTGCGGGTACATCCTCTACCTCGGCCTCCATCACATTCTTTGAACATGTTTCAGGCAAAGCCAACGGTTCTCCGACCCGGCCCGGAAGACCGGGTTCACTTCGTCGCAAAGGCCGGTTTGATCTTCTCAAAGACCCTCCAGGCCTTCAAAAGGTCGACGGCCTGCTGAAGCTGGTAATCCTGGGGGCTCTTCTTTTCCGCCTCAGGGCCTTCCTCCGCGGAAGGGCTGGATTCCTTTTTCTTTGCCGGAGGGGCCGCCTTCACATCCGGATTGTCAAGGTGGTTCTTCAAGTCCGCCTCCTTGATATGATGGAATTCGTCCGGCGCCGCTTTGACAATGACATTTTCTTCCACCACGATATCGGGTGTAATTCCCACATTCTGGATCGATTTGTCTCTGGGCGTGTAATACTTGGCTGTCGTCAACCGCAGACCGGAACCGTCACTCAAGGGCACGACGGTCTGGACCGACCCCTTGCCGAAGCTCTGGGTCCCCATAATAATGGCCCGCCCCCAATCCTGCAACGCACCGGCCGTAATCTCACTGGCGCTGGCGCTCCCGCCGTTGATCAGAACCACCATCGGAAGCCGGGGATAATCAAAGGCCCCCCTCACTTTGTAGTCGTGACGCCCCTGCGCCCGTCCCTTGGTATAGACCACCAAGGTTCCCTTCGGTAGGAACTTCCCACAAACTTTGACAGCCTCATCAAGGAGCCCGCCCGGGTTATTCCGCAGGTCAAGGATCAGGCCGTGAATTTTCTCCTCCTTCAGGAGCTTCTGCATCCCGTTTCCGATCTCCTTCCCGCTGTCCTGCTGAAACTGGGAAAGACGGAGGTACCCGATTCCTCCTTCAAGGAGTTTATATTTCACGCTTTTAACCTTGATCACGGCCCGGGTAATCTTGAACTTCTTCGGCCTTTTGAATTCCTTTCGCATGATCGTCAGCGTCACCCGGGTTCCCGGTTTTCCGCGCATCAGCTTCACGGCATCCATCAGGCTCAGATCCTTCGTCCACTCGTCATCCACTTTCAGGATCACGTCCCCCGCCTTGAGCCCGACCCGGTCTCCCGGGGTGTCCTCAATCGGGGCAATGATTGTCAACTGCTTGTCCCGAATGGAGATCTGTATCCCGATACCCCCGAACTTGCCCCGGGTATCAACCTGCAGCTCCTTGTAGGTGTCGGGCTCCATGAAGCTGGAATGAGGATCGAGGGCATTGAGCATCCCCTTAATAGCCCCATAGACCAGTTTTTTGGTATCCACCTTCTCCACATAGTTCTGCTGAACCATGTGGAGAACCTCGGAAAAAATGTTCAACTGCTCGTAGGTTTCCCCCTTGGCCTGTACCCCACTTTCGTGGGTCACACCAACGACAACCAGGATAAAAAGGGACAGAAACAGGGTCCATGCAAATGACTTTCTTTTCATGAATGAAACCTCCAAAGGTAAGAGAACTTCTTTGACGGAAAACCGTAAAAAAACTACCGCCCGGCAAGCCAGAGCAGGGGGTCCTGAGGCTCCCCATGGTAGCGGATTTCGAAATAGAGCGCCGGCCCTTTCAAAGAACCCGTTTCGCCGGCCCGGCCAACCGGCTGTCCTTCCTCAACAATCTCTTTTACGGAGACGAGCAGTTTGGAAAGATGAGCATAGACCGAATAAAACCCCTTTCCATGGTCCAGGATTACCATTCGTCCATAGCCTTTGAACCAGTCGGCAAAAAGTACCGTTCCGTTGTAAATAGACTTGACCTTCGCTCCCGGTACGGCCGCGATATCGATCCCCCTTGAAAAGATATAGGTGTTGAACTTTTCATGCTTGTGCTTCCCGAAGCGGGTCAACACCTTCCCCTCAAGGGGCCAGGAGAGCCTCCCCCGATATTTCTCGAACCCGCCGGCAAGGGTCTGCTTTTGACGGATCAGCTCCTCAATGGTCTGCTGCAACGATCGCGCAGAAGACTGCAGCTCATTCAGCAACTCTTTCTGCGAGGCCTTCTCTTTCCGGATCCGTGCCAGAAGGCGGGTACGCTCCTCCCGTTTGGCAATAATTTCCCTATTTTTCTCCTTGAAGGCGTTCTCGAGAGAGAGGACCTTCTTTTCCCGCTCCGCCAGCTTTGCTTCTTTCCGCTTCAGCGCGGCATAGACCTCCCGGTAACTATCAATACTCTTCTTGTCTTCCCGGGCCAGCACCTGTATGTAACGATACCGTTTCAGCATCCCGGCGTAATTCCCGGCGGAGAAAATTGCCTTTACATAGGAATATCCGCCATACTTGTAGAGCTGCAACACCTTGTAGGCGAGAAAATTCTGATACTGCCCCAACTCCGCCTTCAGGTCCGAAACCTCCAGTCCCAGTTGGGTCTTCTCCGTTCGCACCTTCTTTAAGGCGATATCATAAGACTCCAACTGTTCCCCCTTCAAAGCGAGTTTCCTGTCGATAGCCTCAATCCGGGCGAGGAGTCCCTGCTCCTTCCCGGCAAGACGCCGCAACACTTTCTTCTTTTGAGAAATATTACGCCGAACCTCCTCCAGAGTATTTTTGTTCGAGTCGATCCGGCCCTCCATCTCCCGGAGACCGGCAGTCACATCGGTAACCAACGCCGCCCACAGAAAAAGCAGGACCATCCAAACCGGCCGGGAAGAGCGTTTCACTCCATACATCCTCTCAGATTTTCAGAAAACGGCCCAGAGACATGAGGCTCCCGAAGAGCCCCAGGGCCATCCCTGCCGTAACGATCCAGCAAAGCATGGAGACGGAAAGAAAGGAGATGGAAATCTCCTGCATCAGCAGAACCCCCGCGCGGTGCGTGAGTCTCGGGACCCAGTAATAGTAGATTCCGAAGAGAGCAATCAATGAGAGTACCGCCCCAATCAACCCCTGGAAGAGTCCTTCGATGAGAAAGGGTCCACGAATAAAGTTGTTCGTGGCGCCGATCAGGCGCATGACCGCCAGTTCATCCCGGCGGGCATAAACGGTGAGACGCACCGTATTGGCAATAATAAAAAGAATCGCCACACCGAGAAGCCCCCCGAGGATCAACCCGATGAGTCGGAGAATATGGAGAAATGTCATCAGACTCCGGGTCCACTCCTTTCCGTATTGAATCTCCTCGAAATCGGGGATTCTCGAAAGTTTCCGGACCAGTTGATCCACGGCCCCCTGGGACCGGGCGGATTTGGACAGACCGATCTCAAAGGACGCCGGCAGAGGATTCCCCTCCAGTCCGTCCAGCAGGTAGGCTGCTTTCTTATGACCGGATCGAAAACGGGCCAGTGCTTCTTCCTTGGAAACAAACTCCACCCGGGAAATTTCAGGGTTGCGCCAGAGGATCTTCTTGATCTCTTCAACACGGTCCGGGTCGAAACCACCCTTGAGATAGGCCGTCACCTCCACCTGCCGGACCCAGCCGTTGGTCATGTGACTTACGTTGGTATAGACAATCAGAAAAGCCCCGAAGATCATCAGGGCAAAAGCAATCGTCACGATCGCAACGATGCTGATGAATTTGTTGTGCCGGACACTCCGGGCGCCTTCCTGTACAAAATAAGCCAGATCGGCAAACATCATCCCTTCCTTATTCTCGAATCAGACCCGGCCGACCCCTGCGGAATCGGTCACCGGAAGATCGGAGAGAGTGGAGTCGGCAACACAACGGCCGTTCTCCAGCCGGATGACTCGTTTCTTCATCCGTTTGACCATCTCCATGTTATGAGTTGCCACGAGGACCGTTGTCCCCCGCAGATGGATCTCCTTGAGAATCTCCATAATTTCTTCCGCCACTCCGCCATCGAGATTCCCCGTCGGTTCATCGGCAATGAGGATTACGGGATCGTTGACCAATGCCCGCGCAATGGCCACCCGCTGCTGCTCCCCACCGGACAGGCGCAACGGATAGCTGTTGATCTTGTGCTGCAATCCGACCCGCCGCAGGACATCCCAGGCCCGTCGTTTCATCTCTTTTTTTGTCGTCCCGATCACCCGGAGGGCAAAGGCAATATTATCAAAGACCGATTTTGAACGGATCAGTTTAAAGTCCTGAAAAACAACTCCGATATTTCGTCGAAGATAGGGGACGCTGCCGCGCCGAAGTCGGGAGAGATTGAGTCCGTTCACCCGGATCTCACCCCGGTCGGCCTGCTCTTCACAGTAGATCAGTTTCAACAGTGTTGTTTTTCCGGCGCCACTGGGTCCCGTAATGAAAACAAATTCCCCCTTCTCCACATGGAGAGAGACCCCTTTCAGGGCACTGTAGTCCTTCTGATAGTGTTTGTGTACGTCAACCATCCGGATCATCGGCGGCTCACAGGGTTGGGTGGACTCGTTGAGTGTCCCCGTTCGCAAATAGGGCGGCGTTGGAGGGCGCAGTATTTACGAACAGAACCACTTACGGATCATCACCGTCCGAAAGGTAGTCCAGGATAATCTCATCCAGACTTGCTTCTTCCGAAGGTTCCGCGGCTTGGGGATCCTTCGTTTTTTCTTCAAACCTGCCGTCACGAAGGTCCATGATCATCTGTTTGTGCTGTTCCTTCATCAGGTTCCGGATCACATTCTCCAAGCAATCGGCCTTCAGGATGTCGGCATAGCTCAATTTGCGGGAACAGAGGATCTTGCCTTCTTTATATAGGAGGGTTACAATTACAGGATTCTTGATACCGTTATCTTCCGTCTGGACATGAAAATTGTTGTCCTTGTAGACAAAATCGGTATTATACCCCGTCAGCATCCGTGGTTCAGCTCCCTTACAACGTACTGTGCATAACCGGAATTATCCCTTGGATTCCGGAAATATAGCATAGATAAATCCGGAGTTGCAAGACATAAAAACCCCGAAGTCCCCCCGAAAATGGTGTCTCTCCGGATCCAATGCATTGAGAAGATTGAAAATTGACAATCCTCATCGAAACTCATATGATTCAGAATCGTTAAGAATACAGGAAAACATAAACCGGAATTCACCATTTGCCGACCAAAGAGAAGGGGCCAAGCCGAACATGGGAAAAATCAACGAAAAAAAAATGAACGATTTTATTACAAAAACCCGAAAACCCTTTGAGAACCTGTTGGCAAAATGGGTGGCCCTTCCCACGATCAGCGCCGAATCCGCCCACAAAAGCGACATTGCAATGGCCGCTGAAGAGGCAGCCGGACTGCTGAAGGGGCTGGGGGGACAAACTGAGACCATCGAGACCGAGGGCCATCCTTTGGTCATCGGGAACATCCGGAAATTTCCCGATGCCCCCACGGTCCTGATCTACAACCACCTCGATGTACAACCGGCGGAGCCGGAGGACTGGGAAGACCCGCCCTTTCAGCCGACGCTGAAAGACGGCCGCTACGGAGGCCGGGGAAGTACCGATAACAAAGGACCGGCGCTCACGGCCTACTTCGCCGTGCAATGTGCCGTGGAGCAGAAGATCCCCCTCAATTATTGTTTTGTCTGGGAATTTGAAGAGGAGATCGGCAGTCCTCATTTTAACACTGCGTTAAAGAGCCGGAAAGAATTTATCCGGGCCGATTCCATCCTCGTCTCCGATACGGTCTGGATCGCCCGGGACAGGCCGGCCATACCCTTCGGCATCCGGGGACTCCTCACGGCCACCCTGACCCTCGAAACGGGGGAACGGGACGCCCATTCGGGGCTGGTCGGAGGGGCGGCCCGCAATCCGGTCGGGGAACTCTGCAACCTCATCGCACAATGCTATGACCCCGTAACGGGCGATGTGCATCTGCCCGGTTTTTACGATGATCTTCTGACGTCAAGCGGTGAGGAAATGGAAGGATTCCTTGCATCGGGTTTCAAGGTCGCCGTTTTTAAAAAGGCCCACGGACTGAAGAGTCTGCGGTTCAAGGAACCGGCAAAGGTGATTGAATCGATCTGGTCGAAGCCGACCTTTGAAGTCCACGGCCTGGCCGGAGGCTACACAGGTCAGGGAGTGAAAACCGTTGTCCCTCCCCGGGCGGAGGCCAAGATCAGTATGCGTCTGGTCCCCCGCCAGACCCCGAAAAAGATCTTTTCCGCTTTGCGGGATTTTGTAAAGGAACGGAATCCAGACGTAAAGGTAAGATTGGAAGCGATCCTGGATCCCTACCTGGCCTCTCCCGCGGGAGAATATTTCCAGGCAGGGGTGGAGGCAATGACTTTCGGGTTTCAGACCCCGCCCGCCCTGATTCGGGAGGGAGGATCGATCGGCGCCGTGGTTACCCTGAACCGGTTACTGAAGGTCCCGGTTACTTTTCTCGGACTCTCGCTGCCGGAACACGGGTATCATGCACCGAATGAATATTTCGAATGGCGTCAGGTCCGGGGAGGGATCCGGACCTTTCTACACTACTTCAACCGAATCAGCCGGATACCGGAACCCATTTAGAGATGATATTCCATTCCTTTTGGTCTTGCCCCTTCATGTACTTCATGGTGAAAGCTTATTGCCTTTGCGTTTGATTTTACTCTGTCCCTCTGTGCCTTTGTGCCTGAGGAGTTTACTTTTCCGGATTCACAGCAGCTTCCTTTTCACTCCGTCTTCTCGAAGCCACCGTCACCACATCGGATTTTTTCTGCCGGGCCAGCTTGGCCGCCTTCCGGGCCTGAATCGCCTTTCTCTTTTTTGTATTGGATGCCATGTTCTTCTCCTTAACGTCAATTTAAGAGGTTGAGAAAAGCCCCGGATGCAGAATACTTAAAGCCTGACCACCGGAACCGCGTTTTACAAAACCATCAATACTTCACCTGAAAGTGATCAAACTCTCCTTCATACATCTCATCCCGCACATCAATACGAATCACATGAGATCCCGACGGACCCTGCCTGCACCAGACAATCAGTTCCTGAAGGGCATGCATCGGACCTTCCGCCACAACTTCTACGGAGCCGTCCGGCAGGTTGCTGACCCACCCCGTCACGTTCAACTCGCGGGCACGGTCCAGGGTGCCGGCCCGGAAGCAAACGCCCTGTACCCTGCCGTAAATCGTCAGATGGACCCGACTCTGTCCCTTTGTCGCCATTTGTCAACCCCCGGGAGACTCCTTCCGCCGGGCCCTTTGTGCACCGAAATTATTTCTTCTTTTCTTCTTCCAGTTTTTCCCCGTTTTCCGGTGTAATATCAATCTCGTCTTCACCTTTCGTGGCCTTTTTGAAATTCCGGATTCCCTTTCCCAGTCCGGAACCGATCTCCGGAAGTTTCCCCGCACCGAAGATAATCAGAACAATCACCAGGATAATGACCAACTCCATCCAGCCTAATCCAAACATGGATCCCCTCCTTTGATGACTCATCTTGCCCCATCGGCAATCAGGGTCTGATAATCTTCCACCGTATTGATGCTGACGAAAGATGAAAGGTCCGGATCCATCCGGGCCATCTCCCCTTCTTCCAGGAACCTTGTATTCAGGGATCGAAGGACTCCCTGCATTCCGCGGCGTCCCTCACGCAGATGCCTGCCCATCACCGGGAGGCACCGTTGATCATAAACGGCATGCAATGGCTGCGGAACGGAAGGACGGTCCTCTCGGGAAGATCCTCGGATCACAGCAACCAGGGCATCGGCGGCCCCGGCCCGTCGCATCATATACTGGACCAGCTCCGTCCGAACCATCGGCATATCACAGGCGACACAAAAATTCTTCGGATCCCGGGAGGCCGAAAGTCCCGAGAAAATCCCCGTCAGAGGACCACGCTCCGGGTACAGATCACAAACAACCTTGACGGGAAACCCGGCATAACGTTCCGGTTCCCGGGTCACCAGGAGAATCTCCCGGAAGAGCGGTGACAAGGCCCCGATGATATACCAAAGAAAGATCCGGCCCTTCCATGGGAGAAACGCCTTGTTGCGCCCCATACGCCGGTTCTCTCCGCCGGCAAGGATGATAGCCGCCATCGGTTCCGCCCCCTGATCCACAAAGTCCTTTATTTCGCCGTGCGAACTTTGAGCAGAGAGATCACCTTCTTCACGCCCGTAACGCCTTTCGCAATCGTCACGGCCCGATTGATCTCATCCTGCGATCCGAGGTACCCGTTCAGGGTGACTTCGGCAAGATTGGTGTCCACATCGATATTCAGGGCATGAACGTGTGGATCTTCCAACAGTTTGCCCTTGACCATCGAAGTAATCCGAAGATCTTCCGCCGATTCCGAAATTGTTTTTTCATCCGTTCCGATCTTGTATCCGGCGGTTGCGGCGCCTCCAATGAGCAGGAGTTCACAACCTGTCGTCATCAACGCGGCAATACTCATCACTCCAACCACCCATTTTTTCCAAGATGACATCCTTGCCTCTCTTTCTGCCGACGGCCCTGCCCCATCCCCTCGCGGGATGATGCAAGATAACAATTCTGCGTTTTATTGTCAACGGTTTTGGCGCTACCGGTATTGACACCGCTGTTCCCCTTTGTTATCTTGTCTGCACGAAAAGAACCTCGGGACTTCAAGGGTCGGCCGTTGAAATTTTTCATTCCCATATTCCTGATTTCTTGCCTGATCTCTTTGTCGTCCCCGGCTGCGGAATGGGGTCCCGGATCCTTCGGGCCCGTATCACAAAAGGGAGAAACCTTTCGCTCTTCCACCGCGGCAGCGTCCAATCTTCCGGAAAGAAGCCCTTTCGCGAAGTTTCTCGTCGTCGGGGTCCGCTTCTTTCAGAAGTTCATCTCACCCGTTGACGGCGACCGCTGTACCATGGACCCCACCTGCTCGCACTTTGCACTTCAATCCATCGAAAAACACGGGGCCTTGCTCGGCTTCATGATGACGGCGGACCGGATCGTCCATGAATATGAAGAACATCGCTTCGTCCGTGCCCGGTGGGACGGCAAGTCCTATCGTTTTCCGGATCCCGTCAAGAATAACGACTTCTGGTTTCCCTCTTCCGCTGCCGCATCCCCCGGGCGGACCAAGAGGAGCAAACAACCATGACAAAGACGCGCAAACGGTTCTTCTGCATCCTTCTGGCCGGATTTCTTCTGCGGCTCCCCTTCATGCCGTTGTCTGCATACGCCTCGACTCCGGGAGAGGCGGACCGCCTCTTCACTTTTGCCGAAAAACTCGCGGATCAGCAAGACTATTATCGGGCCATCACGGAGTACAAACGATTTCTCTCCTACTTCCCCGACGACGCACGAGTTCCCCTCTGCCGGTTCGGAATCGCCCATGCCTACCGTATGGGAGGGAAGACCGACCAAGCCGTCCGGGAGCTTGCAACCCTGGAGAAAGATTACGCCGGAAGCGATACGGCAGAGGAGGCAGCCTTCGAGATCGGCCGTACCTACTTTTCAGCCCGCCGCTTTGAGGAGGCTGAACCAGCCGACGAAGCCTTTCTCCGTCGTTATCCCAACTCCCGGCATCATGACGAGGCACAGGCCCGCCTCGGCTGGTCCCTGCTCTACCTTGCGAAATACAAAGCCGCCGCCCGGGCCTTTTCCTCCGTCAACGAAAAGAGCCCCTACGGCCCCTTCGCCGCCGCCCTTGCGGAGGAGCTCTCCGCCGGAGTCCGGATCCCCCGAAAGTCACCGGTTACCGCCGGGGTCCTGTCGGCAGTTCTTCCCGGGGCCGGACAATTTTATACCCGACGTCCCACGGAAGGAATCAGCTCTTTCCTGCTCAACGGCTCCTTCATCTGGGCCACCGTCGAACTTTTTAATCGCGGAAGCGAGGTTGCCGGAGTCCTTCTCGGTTTTTTTGAAACCGGCTGGTACAGTGGGGGAATCTTCGGTGCGGTAAACGATGCACACAAGTTCAACCGAAAGGCACGAAAGGATTTTATCGAGGAATTGCAGAACCGCTACCCCCTCCCGGCAGGGCAATAAAAAAGGGGCCATAAGGTCCCCTCTTTAACAGGTACGGGTTTTCCTGTATGATGATCCTTTATGCGGTGGCCCGCACAATCGTCGGCATCGGCACGGGGGTCTCTTGCGCGGCCGGCACGGCGGAATAGAGTTCGTCGGTACGAGTCACATACTTCCACTTCCCGGGACTCTCCAGCAGATGATGGACCAGGGAAGCATGGGTGGCATGGCCCGATTTGAAGGTCTGCACATGGCCGAGGATCGGACATCCGGCCAGGCTCAGATCGCCGATTGCATCGAGGATCTTGTGCCGGACAAACTCATCCGGGTAGCGCAACCCTTCGGAATTCAAAACCCGGTAATCGCTGATCACGATGGCGTTATCCAGGGACCCCCCCAGGGCAAACCCCTGAGACTGGAGATATTCCACCTCCCGAAGGAACCCGAAAGTACGTGCCCGGGCGATTTCCCGGACAAAATCATCTTCGTTTGCCCGATAATGGTACCGCTGATTTTTCAGCATGGGGTGGTCAAAATCGATTTCGCAGGTAATTTCCAAACTCTCCGATGGATAAAGAGCAGCAAATCGATCGCCGTCTTTCACTTCGATCGGTTCCAGGATCTTGATAAAACGCTGCAGTTTGCTCTGCCGCCGGATCCCGGCCGAGGTCAAAAGAAAGATATAGGATGCGGCACTTCCATCCATGATGGGGACTTCCGGAACATCGAGTTCGATCACAGCGTTCCCGATCCCCAGTCCGGCGAGGGCCGCCAGAAGATGTTCCGACGTTTTGATCAGAGCCTGCCCCTTGCCGAGGGTCGTGTTGAGGCTGGTATCAACAATGTGTCCGGCATCCGCCGGAATCTCAAAACCATCATCAAGATCGACCCGCCGGAAGAGGATGCCCGTATCCTCCGGCGCCGGCAGGATCTTCATATTCACCTTCAACCCCGTGTGCAGGCCGATCCCGGCACAGGAAATGGGCGAAGCGATTGTTCTTTGATATCTCACGGTCTTGCCTCCTGGAGAGTATGCGTATAGAGATTGGAAGCTTGTACATGCAACCAGCATGCCAAATAAAAACAAGCATAAAGGATCTTCTATAACCGCCTGTAAAATCAACTTGTTACACAGCCGCCTCAAGCAGATCTCCTGTGCAGGGAGGATGGGTGTGTTGCAATAAAACCTCACTCCGTCACATTTTGTGTTGTTTTTTCAAAGGAAAAAGGAAATGTCCCCCGTCGTCGCCATCAGGAAGTGCACTTCCTACGCCCGGTATGAAGTAGAGAAAGCGGTACACCGCCTCTTTCATGATTCAGGAGGAATAGAGCAACATATCCGACCGGGCATGTCGGTCCTGATCAAACCGAACCTGCTGGCTCCCCGGAAGAGAGAAGAGGCCGTCAATACCGACCCGGCCGTGGTCCGGGCCGTGCTCAAGGAAGTCCTGCGAACCGGTGCAAAGGCGGTTATCGGTGACAGTCCCGGTCTGGGGAAAGCGGTAAAAAATGCCGACCGGTGCGGTATCGGAGCCGTAGCTGCGGAATTCGGGGTTCCGATCATTGAGTTCAGGGACTCCATCGTCGTCGGGAAGACCCGGGAAGGAGGATTTCCCCTGGAACTTGCACGGGAGGCCCTGGAGGCGGAAGTAATCATCAATCTCCCCAAGCTGAAAACCCATGCCCAGATGCTGATGACCCTCGGCGTTAAAAACCTCTTCGGTTGTGTGGTGGGAAAGCGGAAGCTGCAGTGGCACTTCAAGGCCGGCGTCAACCGGGAAGCCTTCGCCCGCATGCTTGTGGAAATCTATGCCGCCCTGAAGCCAGCGTTGACTCTGATCGACGGGATCGTCGGAATGGAAGGAAACGGCCCGGGGAGCGGCACGCCGAAACCCTTCGGGATCCTGGCCGCCTCGACCGATGCCATCGCTCTTGATACCGTCATCATGACACTCATGGGGATGAAACCTTCCCGGCTGGCTACGATCCGGGCGGCCGGGGGAATCAACGCAGGAGAGACATCGCTCAAAAAGATCGAGGTGCGCGGTGATTCCATGGAATCACTGCGGATTCCCGACCTGGAGGTCCCCCAATCCTCCGATCTTGAATGGCCCCTTCCAGGCTTTCTCCGGAAAATCCTCAAAAGCAGTTTCACCGCTTATCCGGAGCCCGACCCGAAACAGTGTAACCTTTGCCGTATCTGCCTGGAAGCCTGCCCGCAACAGGTGATCTTTGTGGAGAAGGAACAACTGGCTATCAACACCCGCCGGTGTATCCGATGCTTCTGCTGCCAGGAACTCTGCCCCCGGGGAGCCATGAAAACCCGGCAGGGATGGCTGCTAAAGCGGCTGCAGAAATAGGAAAGGCGCCCGGTTACCTTCAATGAAATTTTGTTTGACATGCAGGAATCATTCAGATTATTATGCGAAATCTATTCATCTTGTCACCCACGATACGGACACAGGAGGGAACGCAGCATGGTAACAGCCGACAAAACCATCGATTGCACCGGATTGAATTGCCCGCTCCCGGTTTTAAAGACCAAAAAGGCCATGGATGAATTAACACCCGGTCAGACCCTGGAGATGCTTTCCACCGATCCCGGTTCCAAAAATGACATTACCGCCTGGGCGAAACGGACGGGGAACGAGCTGGTCGAAACTGTGGAAGACAGCGGCGTATTCAAGTTTTATCTCAAAAAATCCTGATCCCCTTCGGACCGCCTTTGCACAGCTTTCATCGGCATTCCGGATCGTTGCGTAAAAGAGAGAGTGCATGAGTGAGCAGACAAGGCTTTTAATCATCCAGACAAGTGGCATTGAGACGCCGGAAAGGATTCCCGCTGCCTTTTTTATCGCCTCCACGGCTGCGGCAATGGACATGGATGCCACGGTCATTTTTACCGTCAACGGTGCAACCATCGTGGAGAAGCATGCAGCGGAACGGACTACGGTCAAGGAGGGTGGGGCCACGGTTCAAACCTTCCTGGACCAGGCGGTCGCGGCCGGAGTCAAATTAATGGTCTGTCACCAGAGCCTTGATCTCCATGACCTGGAGCCGGACAACCTGATTGACGATGTGGAAGAAATCGTTGGTGCAGCGGCTCTTCTCGACATGACCCTGGATGCCGATGTGGTCCTGACCTTCTGAGACGGTACGAACCCCCGCAACAGCGTCACCCCGACGGACCGATTCCGGCGGGGTTTTTCTTTGATGATTTCCCGCAGGACAATCCCTTCAACGGCTCTCCCGCTCCTGGGCATCGACAACGGCCACGGCCGTCATGTGGACGATCTCATTCACGCTGCAACCCGCCTGCAGAACATGAATCGGTTTGTCCAGCCCCATGAGGATCGGTCCCACCACCTCCGCCCCCCCCAAATGCTGGAGCAGCTTGTAGGCGATATTTCCCGAAGCAAGGTCGGGAAAGATTAGAATGTTGGCATCTCCGGCAAGACGGCTGAAGGGAAAGAGACCCTTTGCCAATTCCGGGTTGACGGCCGTATCCGCCATGACCTCCCCATCGATGATCAGACCGGGCTGCTCCTTTTGTGCAATCTCCACGGCCCGCCGGACTTTTTCCGCCCGGTTGTCCCGGACCGATCCGAAATTGGAGTACGAAAGCATGGCCACCCGCGGCTCCAGATTGAAACGTCGGGCCAGGCGGGCGCTTAATATCGCGATCTCGGCCAGTTCCTCCGACGTCGGCACAATATTGACCGTCGTGTCGGCAAAGAGGAGAACCCGGTTTTTGAAGATCATCAGGAAGAGGCCCGAAACACGGCCGATCCCCTCTTCCGTCCGGACGATCTGCAGGGCCGGCCGGAGCGTCTCCCGGTAACGCTGGGAGACACCGGAGATCAGACCGTCGGCCTCTCCCCGATGAACCATCATGGTGCCGAAGTAATTCGGGTTGGCCATAAGCTTACGGGCATCATCAAGACTGACTCCCTTCCGCTTCCGCATATCGTAGAATGCCCCGACGTAGTCGGGATACCGTTTGTCCCGGACGACATCAACGATTTCAATGTCCGGAAGGTCGAGTCCGTGTTGCCGGATCTCCGCCCGGATCCTGGCGGCGGCACCGAGAAGGACGGGACGCGCGATCTTCTGATCGATCAGGGTCTGGCAGGCCTTGAGGATACGGGGATGATGCCCCTCCGGAAAGACGATCCGTTTCGGTGCATCGCAGGCCCGGTGAATCACGGAACGCATGACCACATAGGTCTTGCCGAGCAAAGCCTGCAAGGATTCCCGATAGGCCTCAAGATCATCAATGGGTGCGCGCGCCGCACCGCTTTCCATCGCCGCCCCGGCCACGGCCGGCGCAACCGAAAGCAAAACCCGAGGATCAAAAGGCTTGGGAATCAGGTAATCCGGACCGAAATGAAACTCCCGCCCCCCGTAGGCGCTGGAGACCGTTTCGGGCACCCCTTCCCTGGCCAGGGCGGCCAGTGCATGGACGGCGGCAATTTTCATCTCATCATTAATGGCGCATGCGCGGACATCAAGGGCCCCGCGGAAGATGGAAGGAAAACCGAGAACATTGTTCACCTGGTTCGGAAAATCACTCCGTCCCGTTGCCACCAGAGCATCCGGCCTCGCCGCCCGGGCTTCCTCGTATCCGATCTCCGGTTCCGGGTTCGCGAGGGCAAAAATGATCGGGCGCTCTGCCATCGACCGGATCATCTCCGGACGGAGGAGCCCGCCCGTGGAGAGCCCTACAAAGACATCGGCATCCTGTAAAGCCTCCTTTAGTGTTCGCAGCGGAGTCTCCACGGCCACCAGCTCCTTGTAGGGGTTCATCCCCTCCTTCCGTCCCGCGTAAATGACACCGTGACGATCGCAATAAAGGATCTTTGCCGGATCGGCACCGAGTTTCCGGTAAAGCCGGCCGCAGGCAAGGGCGGCCGCTCCGCTGCCGGAAAAGACAATCCGGCAGTCCGGCAATGTCCGGCCCGTAAGTTCAAGAGCGTTGATCAGGGCGGCCCCGGAGATGATCGCCGTACCGTGCTGGTCGTCGTGAAAAACAGGGATCTTCATGGTCCGGACCAATTCCTCTTCGATCCGGAAACATTCCGGCGCCTTGATATCCTCGAGATTGATCCCTCCGAAGGTCGGCTCCAGTGCCCGGATGATCCGGATGATCTCTTCGGGATCGTCGCTATCGAGTTCCAGGTCGAAGACATCGATATCGGCAAACCGTTTAAAGAGGATCGCCTTGCCCTCCATCACCGGTTTGCCCGCAAGGGGCCCGATCTTCCCGAGCCCCAAAACCGCACTGCCGTTGGTCACCACGGCCACAAGGTTCCCCCGTGCCGTATAGGTATACGAGGCCTGCGGATCCTTTCCGATTTCCCGGCAGGGCTCCGCCACCCCAGGCGTGTAGGCCAGGGCGAGATCAAGCTGGGTGCTGCAGGGCTTGGTGGCATTAACCTCGATCTTTCCTTTTCTTCCTTTCTCATGATAGGCAAGCGCTTCTTCTCTCCGGATCGGCTTCATTGATCTCCTTCCGCGAAAGGGGGGTTTGACTCACAGGGGGACCCTATTGTAGACTGAAACTATACTGCACACCGAAGGAATCTACAAATTAATTCATCAGGAGAGGAAACTTAATGGGGCTGACGGGGGAAATTAAAACCATGCCGCTCACCGATCTGCTGCAGTGGATCGAAACGACGCGAAAATCGGGAATTGTGGAATGCCGTGCCGGCACGGAGTGGAAGAAGATCTTCTTTCAGGAAGGACAGATCATCTTTGCATCTTCGGCACGGGAGTCGGAAAAACTCGGTCAGCACCTCATCCGGCAGGAACGGATCAGGGAGTCCGACCTGATCGGCTGCCTTCATGAAAATGAACAGACGGGCAAGAAGTTGACTCAGATCCTTGAAGACCGCGGTCTCATCTCCCACGACGACCTGTACGGGGAGGTCGTCATCCTGATCAAGGAGATTCTCTTTGATCTTTTTCTCTGGGAGGAAGGACTCTTCCAGTTTCGGGACCGGGAACTCCCCGACTCCATGATCAGCCCGCTGGCCCTGAAAACAGGTCAGGTCTTGTTCGAGGTCTTAAACCGGATCGATGAAAACCGGCGGGACGGCATCCTGCCCGAGAAAGGAGCTACTGCCGGGCCAACGAAGTCGACAGGGATCAAGGTGAAGGGACGGATCATCTTCAAGGTGGATGATAAAAAGTTTACCCTACCCGGAGCTTATGAAAAAAGAGAGATCCCGAGCTTTCGGAAAGACGAGGAAGCCGAAGGAAATAAAGATTAGGAATTGAATTGAAAGGAAGGGCCCGGTAACGGCTGCCGTCAACTATTGAGGTGTTTGGCAATCATGGCCATTACCAGATTCGGATCGTAGGGTTTCAGGAGGAAGTCGTCAGCGCCAGCCTTGAAGCTCTTCTCCTCGAATTCCACCTGCCCCTTGGCCGTCAGCATGATGATCACAATATCCCGGGTATCGGCATTCTGCTTGATCTCCTGACAGACCTCATAACCGTTCTTGTTCGGCATATTGATATCGAGAAAAATGATATCCGGTTTCTCCTGGGAGACCATTTCCAGGGCCTCCTCACCGTCGGTTGCCGTCGAGCAATCGAAGCCTTCCTTTTCCAGCATAAAGGCCAGAGAACGGGAGATATAAAATTCGTCGTCAACGATCATGATCTTTGCGGTCATCTGCACATCCTGAGTATCGGCACTCATCGGGATAACTCCTTTGACTTCCTGACACAGACTGAAAGTAATATTAATCTATTACAAGCTCGGGTAAATGTCAATTATTTATTTAAGTAGTCATGACACTTTCGGCCTTCTGCCTACAGATCGGAGTCCGCAAAAAGGCATCCACCACCTCCGGCGAAAACTGCGTCCCGCTGCACCGTTTCAACTCTTCCACGGCAAACTCATGGCCCGGCCCCTTTCGGTAGGGCCGGTCCGAGGTAATCGCATCATAGGTGTCGGCCACGGCAAGGATACGGGCCAGCAGGGGGATCGCGTCCCCCGTCAATCCTTCCGGATATCCTTGCCCGTCATACCGTTCATGGTGATACTTCATTCCCGGCAGGATGACTTCCATCTCCCGGATGTGCTCCACGATCTTTACCCCGCAAAGGGGATGAGTTTTCATAATTTCGAATTCCTCACGGGTGAGCCGATCCGGTTTGTTCAGAATCGATTCCGGAATGGCGATCTTGCCGATATCATGCAAAATGGCGGTCCGCTCCAGTATTCCCATTTCCTCGGCGGACAGATTCATCTCCTGCCCGATAAGCCCGGCATAATAGGCAACCTTCCGGGAGTGGTTATGTGTATAGGGGTCCTTGGCATCAACGGCGGCGGCAAGAGCCATGATGGTATTGAGAAAGAGCGCCTTCTGGTCGGCAATCAGTTTGGCGTTTTCCACGGCATTGGCGACCTGGTTCCCCAGGGTCGTCAGCAGATCCTGATCCTCCTCGCCGAACCGTTCTCCGGCTCGTTTGTTTACCACGGCAATCGTCCCGATCGTCTTCCCCTTACTCACAAAGGGAACCCCGAGAAGGTTCTCAATATGCACGCGTCCCTGTTCTCCGAAATCGAGGTTAAGTGCCTCTGCCTGAGGCTGCTCCAGGACGACCGGTTTTCCGGAGAGCAGGATCCTATCGAAGAACCCCTGCGTTTTGTCATCCTCCCCAAGATCACGCACGGCCGGGGATTCGGAAAGCAGCCGATGCCGATCCGGCGGTGACGCAACCGTCCCGGGATCTTCGGGACAATAAACCACCGCTGCTTCGGCATTGGTCAGGGTTTTTGCATAATCGCGAATCTTTGCAAAGAGCTTTTCCAGATCAAGTGTGGCGTTAATGGAAAGAGCAATCTTGTTGAGCTGGTCGATAAAAACCGCCCGTTTTTCCAAATCTTCATAGGTCTGCATTAACTCCTGGAGTGTCTTATTCAGTTTTTCCTCGGAATGGGTCAACTCCTTGAGGACCTGGGCATTGGCAATCACCACGGCGGCCTGCGACGTCAGAGCATTCAGGAGCTTCAGATCATTCGACTTGAAACTCTCCGCCGCCAGCTTGTCGGAAAGGTTTAGGACCCCCAGAATCCGTTTTTCATGCTCCCCCCGCACCGTCTGAAGGGGGAGCGAGATGAACGATCCGGTCTTGTAGTTCCCTTTGGAAAAAGCAGAGAGTTCAGGATGACTCCGAATGTCCTCCACGATCAGGGGCTTGCCGCTTTCTATCACCTTGCTACAGAGAGTGTCGGCAACATCAAAGGTCTCGGAATCAAGATTATCTCGGGAAAAGCCGTACGCCGCTGCAACATGAAAATATTTGGCCTCCTTGTCCAGGAGCAATACCGAACCACGCTCCGCATGGGTGATGGCAACAGCCTGATGGAGGATAATCGATGCCACACGGTTCACGTCCTGAATATTCCCCAGTGCATCGGCCACCCGGTAAAGCATGTTGATGATCTGGTAGTTGTCCAGCACTTCACGGGAGAAGCTTTCGATCTCCGCCTGGTTCTGAAGATATTCCCGAAGGACATCATGCAGGTGCCGCACCGCCTGCTCCGCACGAGACGGGTCCTCCGCGTACCCCTGAACCAGGAGAAGCGGTGTACTCCCGATTCGAAGTTCCGTTGATGCCGCCGGTGCCGGGAGAGCCGCCGGATGAACGGCCCGTGAATTCAGAAGCCTTTCATCGGTCGGAAGGTAGTAAACCTGCAGAATGACGGAGGCAATCGACCCGACTTGTTCAAGAAGGGACGAGATATGCTCTTTGATTTTCTTGTTCCAGGGAATTCGTATGCCCTGATTGTACATCATCAACACTCCGTACTTGTTCGGAACCGACCATCGATCGGGGCGATACCGGGAACCTTTCAAGTTTTTACGGATGGCTCATTTCCACGATCGTCGCCTTCGATTCTTCCACCATCCGGATCGTGTATGCAAGATGTTCTTCCGTCAAGTCAAGATCCCCCAACAGGTCGTCCTCAATAACGGGTTCGCAGGGATTCCCACCGTTCCCGATTCCCATCCGCCGGATGGTCAGATCGGCCAGAGTCAAAAGCTTTGCCAGCGGATCGGTGGTATCTCCGGGAAAATGATGGTCCTGAATGGCCCTTACAAAGATGTCCGGCAGACCCCAGGTCTCAACCAGCCACGCCCCGGCATCAGCATGATCCAGCCCTAAAACTTCCCGTTCAATCTGCCGGATCTCGGTCTGTTTGTCCCGGGCAATTTCGAGGATATTATTGTAGTTCAGATCCAGCAGTTTAATCAGCACCATCTTTCCGATGTCATGGAGCAACCCTCCCAAAAAGGCCGGTCCACGGTCACAACGATGGCTGATTTGGGCAAACCGGTCCGCTGCAAAACCAACCGCAAAAGAGTGAAGATAAATCGCATTAACCCGGGTCGATAACGGGCTGTAGGGGTCATGGAAACAGGAGAAGACGGAAAGTCCGATGGTGATATTTTTCACGGCGTTGAACCCAATGAGGGAGATCGCACTACCCAGATCGACGACATGCCGCTGAAATCCATAGTAGGGTGAGTTCGCGAAGGCGACTACCTTGGCGGAGATTGGAGGATCATGGATAATGGCCATTTCCAGATCCCTCGCCGTGGCATCGGGATCATCGGTAACGGTCAAAACATTTCCGAGAATACCGGGCAGCGTCGGCAATTGATCGATTTTTTCGACCAACAGCTTGATTTTGTCCGGGGCGTGACACGGGATGTGACCCATTGTCTCCACGTTCATCCTCCTGCCGCAAGCATTCCGGAATTCATGACTGCGACCCAATCAATATCAAATCAGGGGAAAATCAATGCGGTACCTGATTTACTATCGGCCGAACGGAAAAAGTTCTTTAACGAAAAAACGTATAAATATAGATGTTTCTTCCGGGACGGACATAAAACACCTAAAAACAGGGCTATTGCCGGGGAAAGGGCCGGAACATACTTCTTCTCCAAAACCGACCATAAAAAACCCGCTCCGAAGAGTTGAATACGCCATAACCCCTTAAAAAACAAAGCCTCTTGACAAACAGACCCGCTCCATCTATAATTTTTTATAGGTAGAAAAAGAAAAGATTCGGACATCATCGTCGCCGATACCTCCAAACCCCGAAACAAAGGAGAGACCATGAAAAGAGTACTTCGAAGGATCATGCTGGGGACCTTCCTTGTTTTCCTGTGCGCCATCCTCGGTACTGCAGCCACGGTCTTCGGTGCAAACGGCCGGGTCCACAACGTTGTCAAGGGAGATACCCTGTGGGATGTGACACAGCAGTATCTGGACAATCCTTTTTTTTGGCCGAAAGTTTGGCAGTACAATCCCCAGATCAAAAACCCCCATTTGATTTATCCCGGCGAGGAAGTCCGGATTCCCTCCCCGGAGGAGCTGGCCAACATAGGGACGGCTACGGTTTCCACCCCCAAGCCCCAAATCGAAGCTCCCCGAACAGTCGTCGGCCGGCATATTGTGGAACGAGGTCTCTTTGAGTCGGCCGGTTTTATCCTCCCGGCCGACCAGAAAGATTGGCCGGGAGCCATCGTCTCCACGTGGGAAGAAAAAACCTTGCTCGTCGCACGGGACGTGGTGGAAATAAACCGGGGGAAATCCGACGGGGTCAACGAGGGGGAGCTCTTTCAGATCATTCGAATCGGAAACGAGACTGTCCATCCGAAAACGCATAAGAAAATGGGCAGACAGGTCACGATACAGGGGATCCTGAAAATCAATTCCGTCGGTCAAAAAATTTCCAAGGCAACAATCATCAAGTCTTACAACCCCATCCGGGTGGGAGACAGGATCCGGCCTTACCATCCCATGCCCCTGGTCGGGACCGAGGACCTGACGACGGAAGACAAGAGTATCGGAGGGGTCATCGTCATGAACACCCGGGGCAAAGCAAACCTGGCCTCACGGGATACGGTCTACCTTGATGTAGGATCCAAAGATGACGTCCTTCCCGGAGACCGCTTTCTCATCTACCGTGACGGCATCCCCTTCCAGGTCAGTGCGAAGAATGCCGCCGGGATTGAACCGGCCGATTATCCCCCGGACATTATGGGAGAATTAGTGGTCCTGAACACCATGGACCAGACCTCGACTGCAGTAATTGTGGAAGAACTCTATGAGATCAAACCGGGCGACCGGATCAAGTACATTCCCCGTTCTCTACCTTCAATCAAAAAATACAATATCGACTGAGACCCTCGTCCCCGGAGAAAAATCTGTTTGCAGAATGTATTCTCCAAAAGCCCCGCCTGAAGGCGGGGCTTTTTATTCCATGAAGGCTCCGGCCAGGGCTAAAAACCGGACCGTTTCCGCTCCCGCATTCTTCAAAGTTCGCGCACACTCCTGCGCCGTTGCACCGGTGGTCAAGACATCATCGACAATGAGCAGATGCCGTCCACGGATCGCTTCCCCCGAAAGAACGGTAAAACAGCCCCGGATATTACGTCTCCGCTCCTTTGGATGAAGGCCGACCTGCGGCCGCCCGCCTTTCAGACGAACGAGTTGCCCCAGGAGCAAAGGAACAGAGAGCCCTTCCGACACCGCCCGCGCCAACACCGTGGCCTGGTTGAAACCACGGTTGCGAAGACGTGACGAATGAAGCGGGACCGGCAGAACACCCTCCACCTCCGTAAGCGCCGGCAGCAGCTCTTTCAGCCGGAAATCGATCAGCCCGCGGCCCAGTTTCCAGTATCCGGAATATTTAAATAGGTGAACCGCCTCCCGCAGGGCCCCCTGAAACAGGAAGAGGGTTTGAACGGCATCGAGGAGAGGCGGACCGGGGCGGCACTCCCCGCAACGAAAACGCGGATTCATTTCGAGGAGAGAAGGTTCCGGCAGAAGCCGTCCGCAGGTAGGACAGCGGGGGCCTTCCACCCTGCGAAGAGAAGAGATACATTTTTCACAAAGAGGAACCCCCGAGGCGGATTTTTCCCCCTCCCCGCAGAGGGGGCACCGGGGGGGCAGGAGCAGATTGAGAAAGACCCGGGCACTCCGGATCATGGGTGCCGCAACGGCAGCCGGTCTTTCAATGCGCGTTCTCATCCAGGATCAGACTCCGTCCGGTCATTTCGGGAGGCTGTGGAATTCCGAGCAGTTCCAGCAGGGTCGGTGCAATATCGGCCAGGATTCCGTTTCCTCGAAGATGAATACCTTTTCGGGTGAGAACCAGCGGCACCGGGTTTACGGTATGGGCCGTAAAAGGCTCGGAACTCCCCGGTTCCCGCATCATTTCACAATTCCCGTGATCCGACGTAATCAGGAGCGTCCCTTCCTTACGATCCAGAACTTCAAAGATCCGGCCGACACAACGGTCGACGGCCTCCACGGCCGAAACGGCGGCCTCATAAACCCCGGTATGTCCCACCATATCCCCATTGGCAAAGTTGAGAATGATCACATCGAAGGCATCCTCTTTGATTCCCCGGATCACGGCATCGGTGACCTCGGGGGCACTCATCTCCGGTTTCTCGTCATAGGTGGCAACTTCACGGGGAGACGGGATCAGGATCCGTTCTTCACCGGGATACTTCTTCTCCTCTCCACCGTTGAAGAAGAAGGTCACATGAGCGTACTTCTCCGTTTCCGCGATCCGAAGCTGCCGAAGGCCCTGCCGGCTGATCACCTCGGCAAATATATTCTTCAGGGAATGAGGCGGAAACGCCACGGGCAGGGAAAAAGTTTCGTCATACTCGGTCATGCAGACAAAAGACGCAAGATCGATGTGCTTCCGAGCGAATCCTGAAAAGGTCTCTTCCGTGAAAGCCCGGGTGATCTCCCGGGCGCGGTCGGAGCGGAAGTTAAAAAAGATGATCCCGTCCCCGTCCCGAATGACGGCGGGAGCTTCACCCGGAGGAACGATACTCATGGGCGGAACAAATTCGTCGGTGTTCCCATCCCGGTAGGAAGCGGAGACGGCCTCTTCAACAGAGGTCCGGCAGGAACCGCCCTCCACCATGGTCCGATAGGCCTTCTCGACCCGGTCCCAGCGGGAATCCCGGTCCATGGCGTAGTAGCGCCCCATCACCGTTGCAAAACGTCCGACGCCCTTTTCCCGCAGAAAGGATTCCACCTTCCGGAGATAACCGACACCACTGGTGGGGGGGGTGTCACGGCCATCGAGGAAGGCATGGAGACAAACCTTGGAAAGCCCCCGGTCGGCGGCAAGGGTGACCAATGCCTTCAGGTGGTCAAGATGACTGTGAACACCGCCGTCCGACACCAGTCCCATGAGATGAAGGACCGAACCCCGTTTTTTTACGGTTTCACAGATCCGGGAAAAAGCGGAATTGGAGAAGAAATTCCCATTTTCAATCGCCCGGGTGATCCTTGTAAAATCCTGATAGACGATCCGACCGGCACCAAGGTTCTGATGACCGACCTCGGAATTTCCCATCTGGCCGGGGGGGAGCCCGACATCAAGGCCGGAGGCCCCCATCAGGGTGTGGGGATACTCCCGGAACAACCGGTCAAGTACCGGCGTTTCAGCCTTCCGGACGGCATTGTAGTCGGTGGATTCCCGGTAACCCCAGCCATCGAGAATCATGAGCATCAGCGGAGTCGTGCTGTTGACCGGATGTTCAGGCATGAGGAACCCGCGTACTCCGTCCGGCCGGCAATTCCGGGCGGGAAAGAGAAATAGAAAATCCCTTCAGCGAGCCGCAGGCATCGCAACGGGGCGTCCATTTCTTCCGCTCATGGCCACAATCCTCACAGGCATAAGGCGCGAAAACAGGCCGCACAAAATTCACGGAGTGCTTGAATTCTTCAATCGCCTCCGAAAGCCTCCCCCGCTTTGTATAGATATCCCCCAGGATCTGATGCAGGATGGGGGACTGCACACCCTGCCGGGAAAGCCCTTCGAAAACCTCCAGGGCATCATCAATCATCTCCAGGCGATAGTAAAATTTCCCCAAGAGAAACTTGTAGACCGGACTGTCGGGAAAACGGGAGACCGCCTGCTTGTAGATCTTGATAATCCCTGCCGGATCTTCGTGTTTTCGATAGAATTCATCGAACTCTTCCAGAAAGACGACGGCACCGGTCTCCCGGAATCCTTTCTTCCAGACCTTGAGTGCCTCGTCGTCCTTTCCCTCTCTTCGGTAAAGATCCCCTAATTCAAGGTAGGCCGCAACAAAGGTCTTGTCCGCCTTGATCAATTCCATATACCCCTTCAGCAATCGATCGGACTCGCGTTCGGGATCGAGCCGCTTTAACCGCATCAACTGATAATAATGAAGACGTTTCTGCTCGTCGACGTCCTTTTTCAAGCCCCAGTAGCCTTTCTGCAATTCCCAGACCTTCTCCCAGGCCTGCTCCCGCTCGTAGTAAGCACGTAATTTATGGAATGCACTCACATTCCGGGGATCGATCTTCAGGATCATCCGGTAAATCTCCGCGGCCTCTTCAAACCGGTCGCACCGTCGCAGGTCCTTGGCCAAGGCAAAAAGAATGATCAGGTTTCGCGGAGACAGGGCGCGGGCCTTGCCGTGATACCGGATGGCCTCCTTGAAATTCCCGTTGTAACGGCAGACCTCGCCGATCCGCAGAAGAACATCCACATTCTCCGGTTCCCATTCAAGGATCTTTTTGAAACTCTTCAGGGCCTCCTCCCGCTTTTTGCTGAGCAGATCATTCACTCCCCGTCGATAGAGATCCATGATCTTCTCTTTCTTCTTTAATCGCCCCTGTTCCCGCCAACCGATCACACTGCGGCGGGTATCCCGAAGGGCCACCCCGATCATGACGAGAAAGGCCCCCAACCCCATGGAGCTGAGAATAAGCAGGCTGGTATAGATCGGGAAGGTCACGCCCGGCGCCGGATGAAACTGGATCGTCGCCGGATTCAGACTGGAAAGATAAAGCATGGCGATGATCAGAAAGAACATTCCGATGAACAGGCGGGTAAACATCTCTTCTCCTTTTTTTCTGAGTGCCCTATTTCCGAATCCGGTGCGTCACACTATTTACGAACAGGACCTCTTACCGGTGATACCGTTTTCCCTTCAGAATGGTGAATCCCCGGTAGATCTGTTCCAGAAGGATCAGGCGGGCCAATTCATGTGTCAAGGTCATCTGCGACAGAGAAAGCCTCCGGTCGGCCCTCGACCGCACCTCCGGGGAAAGACCTTCGGCGCCGCCGATTACAAAGGTCAGACTCCGCCCCGGACGGCGCAACTCGTTCTCCAGAAATTCGGCAAAACCCTCCGAGGAGATCTCCTCCCCGGCCACATCAAGGACGCAGACCCGGTCACGAGGATCAAGAACCTTCAGAATCCGCTCTCCCTCCAACCGGATAACCCGGAGAATTTCCGCCCCTTTCCCGGCCTTGACTTCTTTTAAGCGGACCTCTTCGAGGAGGTGGTAGCGCCGGATCCGCTTCAGGAAACGCCCGGCACCGATCCGCACGAACTCATCCTCTCCCTTGCCGATGGAGACGAGACGAATCTTCACGGCAAAATCCGGCGGTTCTTACTCTTCTCTTCCACGCCTCCTATGCCTCCGTTGAGGCGTCCGCCCGGAAGTCCTCCGGAGTCAGACGCGGGGCATCTCCCCAGAGCCGTTCCAGGTTGTAATATGTCCGGGTCTCTTCCAGAAAGACGTGGACGAGTGTATTCCCGTAGTCCATAAGGATCCATCTCCCCTCGGCCTCTCCCTCGATATGGTCCGGCTCCACCTTGTGACGGGAGAGTGTCTCTTCAATCTCTTCAGCGATTGCCTTGACCTGCCGGGTGGAAGTCCCGCTCATGATGACGAAATAATCGGCAAAAACCGTGATGGCGGACAGATCCAGAATTTCGAGATCAAGAGCTTTCTTCTCCAGACCCGCCCCGGCACTGAGCCCTGCGATACGTTGACTGTCGATGAGAATCCCTCACTACGGAAATGCGTGACGGTGCGGATGCACTCCCTGGTGTCCATCCGGCATTGCAGTCACTGCGATTGGATATACAAATGATGCAAAAGTATATACGATTCAACAGGCTCCGGCAAGAGGTATTTCACCGAACGACCCCCGGCAAGGGCGGTCCGAATCTTCGTGGAGGAGATCGCCAGAAGAGGAACCTCGGCAAAAAAGAGGGTATGCCCTCCGGGAAGGGCCGCCTGTGATACACCTTCGTTGGAAGAAATCCCGAAGGTGCCGGCAAGGACGCGGGAGGCCTCGGCAAAGGAAAACCCGGGGCGGGAATTGACAATGAAATGGCAGAGCCGGAGCAGCCGTTCGGGTCGATGCCAGGTCGCAAGATCGAGAAAGGCATCGATCCCCAGGATGAAATAAAGTTCCCCCCCCTCCCCCAGGGAGTGTCGCAGGGCTTCAACGGTCTGCACGGAGTAGGAGGTCCCCTGACGGTCAATCTCGACCGTGGAAAGTTCAAAAGCTGGATTCCCCGCAATCGCCAGGCGGACCATGGCCGTCCGGTGTTCCGTACCGATCAGTCCGGGAGAGGGCTTGTGCGGGGGACGGGCGGAGGGAACAAAGAGGATCCGGTCCAGTGCAAAATCCTGGTGAAGGGTTTCCGCCGTTATCAGGTGACCGATATGAACGGGATTGAAGGTCCCGCCGAAAATACCGACCCGCATATTTTTTCCCTCCGGAAAAAAATATAATAAAAACCTCGTTGCAAGAGCAAAACCATTAAAGGACCATCTATTCCCGGGTCTGGCCGTCACCTAAGATGATATACTTGTAGATCGTCAATTCTTCCAGGCCCACCGGCCCCCGGGCATGGAGCCGGTTCGTGCTGATTCCGATTTCCGCGCCGAAACCGAACTCGAAACCGTCGGTAAACCGGGTCGAGGCATTCACGTAGACGGCCGAAGCATCCACCTCGGCAAGGAACCTTCTCGCCCGGCGATAATCTTTCGTGACGATCGCCTCGGAATGCTCCGACCCGTACCGGGTAATATGCTCCACCGCCTGGGTCATGGAATCGACGACACGGATCGAGAGGATCAGGTCGTTGTACTCCGTCGTCCAGTCCGCCTCCGTCGCCTCCCTGCAACCTTTGATCCGCTTTTGCGTCTCGGGACAACCCCGGATCTCGACTCCGGCAGCAGCAAGATCGCTGCCGATTTCAGGCAGGAAAGTGTCGGCCACTTTTCTGTGAACGAGGAGGGTCTCCATGGCATTGCAGACGCCGGGACGCTGGCACTTGGCATTCAGGGCAATCCGGCGGGCCATCTCGAGATCGGCGTCGGAATCGATATAGGTGTGGCAAACCCCCTTGTCGTGCTTGATCACGGGGATGGTGGAATGCTCGCAGACGGTCCGGATCAGCCCCTCGCCTCCCCGGGGGATAATCAGATCAATGTATCGGTCCATCTTCAGCATCTGCATGACGGCCTCCCGGTCGGGGACATCGATGAACTGGACGGTCCCCTCCGGCACCCCGGCATCCACGGCCGAATCGGAGAGGATCCGGGCAATGACGGAATTGGAATGAATCGCCTCGGAGCCTCCCCGAAGGACCACGGCATTGCCCGCCTTCAGGCAGAGCCCGGCGGCATCGGCGGTGACGTTGGGACGCGATTCATAGATGATGCCGATCACCCCGATGGGGACGCGGATCTTGCCGATCCGGAGATCGTTCGGCCGCTTCCACATCCGCAGCACCTCTCCCACCGGATCGGGGAGCGCCGCCACCTGCCGCAATCCTTCCGCCATTCCGGCGATCCGGGCATCGTTCAGCTCCAAACGGTCGAGGAGAGCCGCGGTCAGCCCCTTCTCCCGGCCAGCGGCAAGGTCTTTCGCATTCTCCTGCTTCAACAACGCGCTCTCCGCCACCAGCCGGTCGGCCATCCGCAGGAGTGCCTTGTTCTTGATCGCCGAACCCAGACGCGCAAGCCCCCGGGAGGCATTTTTGGCCCCGGTGACCTTCTTTTCCACCTGTTCCCTGATTTCCATCGTTTTCTCCCCTGTTGCAGGAGTCCCTCCGGTCGGTCCCCTTAACCGGCAGGAACCCGCAGAACAACCAGATCGTTACGGTGAATCACTTCATCATAATACTTGTAGCCGAGGATCTCTTCAATCTCCCGTGTCTTGTGCCCCAGGATCTTCTTAATCTCCCGGGCATGATAGTTGACCAGCCCCCGGGCCACCTCCAGCCCCTCCGGGTCAAGACAGCTCACGGGATCGCCCACCTCAAAACGGCCCTCCACGCCGGTGATGCCCGAAGGCAGCAGACTTCGTCCCTGTTTCAACAGAGCCCGGACCGCCCCGGCATCGAGGGTGAGTTTTCCCTTGGCGCTCAAGGTATAGGCAATCCAGTGCTTCCGACTGGTCAGCCGGTCCCGGCCGGCGAGAAAGAGGGTTCCGATTTGCTCACCGGAGAGGGCCGCTTTGATCACGCCCCGCTTGTGGCCGTTGACCACGAGGGTGGGAGTTCCAAAGGCGGCCGCCGTTTTTGCCGTCTTCACCTTGGAGCGCATTCCCCCGGATCCTGCGTCGTGGTAGCTCTCACCGGCCATCCGGAGGGTTTTCTCCGTCACCTTCGGAACCAGGGGGATCCGTTCCGCATGGTCATCCAGATGGGGATCTCCGGTATAGAGCCCGTCAATATCGGAGAGAATGAGAAGGAGATCGGCGCCGATCAGGTTGGTCACCAGGGCGGAGAGTCGATCGTTATCACCGAATTTCATCTCTTCCACCACGACCGTATCGTTTTCATTGATGATCGGAACCACCTGATAATGAAAGAGTGTCTCCAGGGCGTTCCGGGCGTTCAGAAAGCGTCGCCGGTGCTTCAGATCATCCGCCGTGAGAAGGATCTGCGCCACCTTCCGCCGGTGTCTTAAAAAAGCCTGCTTATAGCACCAGATCAACCGCCCCTGCCCCACGGCGGCGGCGGCCTGTTTGACGGGAATCTCGCGGGGGCGTGACTTGAGGCCGAGACGCCCCATCCCCGCCGCCACCGCCCCGGAGGAAACGATGGCAATTTCAATCTTTTTCTCCTGCAGGACCGACACCACTTCATCCACCAGTTCCACGATCCGGGCGGAATTCAGACCGCTTTCCCCCTCCGTCAGGATCGTACTGCCGATCTTGATGACGACGCGGTGAACCTTCTGCAGGATCTTTCTCCGGTCATCCATTTCCATTTTCTCCCTCCGCCGCCTCTTCCCGGCGAAGCCGGGTCACCATGGACGACAATTCCCGCAGGAGCGCCTCGATTCCTTCACCGGTCACGGAGGAGATCATCCGCAAAGGAAATCCCTGCTCGACGCAAAAGGATTTCAGGGCTGCCACGCGCATGTCTTCCTGCAGGGCATCGATCTTCGTCGCGGCGATAAGGCTCTTCTTTTGAAGCATGGAGGGGTTATACTGCTGCAATTCCTCCTGAAGCGTCAACACCGCCGCCACCGGGTCCGACGGTCCCGCGGGCGAAACATCGATCAGATAGAGCAGAACACGGCATCGCTCGACATGGCGAAGAAAAATGTCCCCCAGACCGCAGCCGTCGTGAGCCCCACGGATCAGCCCCGGGATATCGGCCACCACGAGAACATCGGAAGAATCGATCTCCACCGTACCGAGATGGGGCGTCAGGGTCGTAAAGGGATAGTCGGCAATCCTGGGGCGAGCTGAAGAAATCCTGGAGAGAAAGGTCGACTTCCCCGCGTTGGGAAAGCCCACTAATCCCACATCGGCCAGCAGCTTCAGCTCCAGAATAATCTGAAGGGTTTCCCCCTCTTCTCCGGGTTGGGAGAGGCGCGGGGTCTGGTGGGTCGAGGAGGCAAAGTGGGCATTCCCCTTTCCGCCCCGCCCGCCCCGGGCCACAATCACCGATGCACCGTCTTGTGTCAGATCGGCCAGCACCTCATCCGTTTCCTGATTCCGGATCAGGGTGCCGCAGGGAACGGAGATGACCCGGTCTTTCCCGTTCCGTCCGGTTCTCCGCTTGCCGCTCCCCGGCCGGCCGTTTTCCGCAGCATAGTTTTTCCGGTAACGATGGTCGATCAGGGTATGGATATTCCGATCCGCCCGGACCACAACATTGCCGCCCCATCCGCCGTCTCCGCCGTCCGGCCCCCCGCGGGGGACATATTTCTCCCGGCGGAAGCTGACGCATCCCGCCCCCCCGGCACCGGAGCTGACCTTCAGGCGGGCATAATCGATGAATGCCGTCTGCTTCCTTGAAATTCGGGAACGGGAGGATGACATGGCGGATCGTTGCATCCTTCTTGATTAACGACTGTGCAATAAAAAAGGGGATACGGCTTCATCCCTCTCGGAAAACCCGATCCCCTTACAACCCTCAAGCCGGTCTTTTGACTGCGAGGTCAATCAGCCGGCCGAATAGACACTGACTTTCTTCTTGTCTCTTCCCAACCGTTCAAAGGTCACCACCCCGTTGATCAGGGAAAAAAGGGTATCATCCTTACCTTTTCCCACATTATTGCCGGGATGAATCTTGGTGCCCCTCTGGCGAACCAGGATACTCCCGGCCGTAACGGACTGACCACCGAATCGCTTCACTCCCAACCGTTTGGAGTGGCTCTCTCTCCCGTTTCTGGAACTTCCACCCGCTTTTTTATGTGCCATTGTACACTCCCGTCAGGACGCAATCTGTAAGATCTTGAGGCCGGTCCGCTGCTGCCGGTGCCCCTGTTTTTTCCGGTACCCTTTACGCCGTTTCTTCTTGAATACCATGATTTTCCTGTCCCGGTCCATGGAGATCACCTCCGCCTTGACGCGGGCGCTTTCCAGATAGGGGGTTCCGGCCTGAAGCGGCTCCTCCCCACCGATCGCCACCACCCGGTCAATCTCCACCGTATCGCCGACTTCGGCCTTCAGACGCTCAACCTGGACGACATCCCCTTCGGAAACCTTGTACTGCTTTCCGCCTGTCTCAATAATTGCATATTTCATAAGCACTTTCCCTCACAACGAGAACCGTTTCGATATCGAAATGGGAAATTTAGCAAAAAGAACGCCCCCCTGTCAAGGATTTTTATGTTTTCAGGACTTTTCCGACTTTGCAGGAAGCATTTGGGCAGGGCAAAAGACAAAGCAGGAAACGAAAAACATTCAACCACGGGGAACTCGGGGAATCACGGAGAAAACAAAAGCATAAGAAAACCAGCCTGTCCCCTTTATTTCTCAAAGCATTTCTTTAAACTGTTCTACCGTCATGCCTGAGTCTTTGATCAATCGTTTAAGCAGCGGTTCTTTGAGGGACTTGTGATTGGGGACGGAAAGGGTCGCCCTAAATCCTGTCCGGGTCAGGATCATGTGGCTTCCCTTTTGGCGCTTGAAGACCCAGCCGTTCTTTTCAAAAACGCGCCGAACCTTCATGCCGGATACAGAGGGGAGTTGGGTCACACTGCTACCTCAAGGACCTCGGCATCGTCTCGATCCGACTGTGCCTGCTCGTTGAGGACCTCAAGACACCCTTCAATCGCCTCCTTGATATTGGTCATAGCTTCTTTTTTAGTCTCTCCCTGGGAATGACAGCCGGGAATGGCCGGGCAGGAGATGACATAACCTCCTTCATCGCATGGCTCTAAGACAACTTTATAGACGGACATAAGATCTCCTTTTCTCACTCTTCAAAACCCCTTCCATCTGATGCCTCTTAATTATGTAAGCATCAACCAGGGATTTGATTACCAGCTTGTCTTCTTCATCCATCTTATCCACCGCCTCAAAATTTTTCAAGAGGCTTTTGTCCCGGATCTCTGCCGACGCTGCCGGTTCCGAATCATCAAACAAAAGGTAATCCACGGAGGCATCGAAGATCCGGGCGATCTTCATGATCGCTTCAGCCCCGGGCATCACGTGGCCGTTTTCGTGTTTACCGATATGTCGTCCATGCATTCCCAGTTTCCGGCCAAGCTAATCCTTAGGCCAAACTTTCGAAAAGTTTAATGGACCGTTCGTGGTGAGCTTGTCGAACCATGAACGGAATCCGGAAAACGACTTTTTACAACACCATCGAACTTGTATTGAAACATTAATAATATAAAGTTGAGATATTGTCAAATTTTGGGACTGCTATCGGGGTTATGCGAAGTCCGATAAACGGAGAAAAACAGAACATGAGAAAGGCACGGTCAAAGACAAAGCAGGAAGCGAAAAACATTCAACCACGGGGGACTCAGGGTGTCACGGGGATAGACCAAGGGGCAAAGTGTCAAAGGCACACAGGCACAGAGTTTAAGATCAAAATCAACTGCAAAATCTGTCCGCGCACCATTTGGGGTCGCAAAAGTCAAAAGCAAATTGATCAGAAGACCGAATAAAGTGATTGACGGCACTCCTTCCGCCGATTATGGTAATCATCCGGTCCGTTTCATATGGCAATAGGGAAGAACTGCCATGGCAATTCTCTACATGCTCCTCGCTTCAGCATCCTTTACGACCATGTCGGCGCTGGTCAAAACCATTGGGCAACAGATTCCTCCTCTGGAACTGGTCTTTCTCCGCTGCTGCCTTGCCATCCCGATTCTCTATTTCATCGTCCGGCACAGAAAGCGCCCCCTCATTGTGAAGGCGAAAAAGGTCATCCTGCTGCGCTCCCTCTTCGGTACCGTGGCCATGACCGGTTTTTTCTACGCTCTGGCACATATGCCCCTGGCCGAGTGTATCTTCATCGGCCGGTCCCAACCCCTGATCCTTTCTCTCCTCGCCCCCGTCATCATCGGTGAGCGGGCGCCCCGTTCGGCCTGGTTCGCCATCCTGGCCGGGCTCATCGGGGTCGTGCTGATTATGAAACCGGCCATGGCCTGGCCCCTGGCCGCCTGGGTTGCTCTGGGTGCGGCCGCCTCCTCGGCACTGGCCCATCTTCTCGTCCGGCGGCTGAACGCAACCGACTTTCCTCTCGTCATCGTCTTTAACTTTACGATCCTGACGGCCCTCTTCACCGCCTTCGGGGTCCTTCCCTTTTTTGTTCCGCCGGCCCCGATGCAATGGATGCTCATCGCCGGGGTCGCCCTTTTCGCCAGCACGGGCCAGCTCCTCATGACCCTGGCTTACCAGAAAGACCGGGCCCCCGTCGTGGCCGCTGCGAGCTACGCATCGGTGATTCTCTCCATCGTCTACGGCTACTTCTTCTGGGGCGAGGTCCCCCAGCCTCTGGCCTGGCTCGGCGGTGGACTGATCGTGGCCGGGGGACTGTTTCTCCTCCGGGCCCGGTTCCATGTAACGGAGCCGGCCTCACCGGCGGCAACCTGAACGTTTCCCGGTCTTTCCATTGCCCAAGAGGGATTCACGGAGTTGCACAGGATCCGGCTTTGGGGTAAGATATTTTTCAATCCGTCGATGAACCGATTTTCAGATCACAGGAGGCGTTGGTGAATCATAATCTTTTTGAAGAAAAAATCGCTTCGATTACCGGGGAAGGACTCTTTTCCGACGGGATTGAGATCCTGCAGGTCAACCTGGGTCTCAAGTGCAATCAGGCCTGCAGCCATTGTCATGTTGATGCTTCTCCGCTGCGCAAGGAAGAGATGAGATGGCCGACGATGGAACGGGTCCTCGAAACGGCCGGGACCGTGCATCCCTCCGTCATCGATCTGACCGGCGGCGCGCCGGAGCTGAACCCTTTCTTTCGAAAATTCGTGACGGCCCTTCGTGCCCGGGGGCATTTCGTCCAGGTCCGCTCCAACCTGACGGTCGCGACGGAGCCGGGAATGGAGGACCTGCCGGAATTCTTCCTGAAACACGGCGTCGGTCTCGTCGCCTCTCTTCCCTGCTACCTGGAAGAGAACGTCCGCGCCCAGCGGGGTCCCGGCGTCTATGAGAAGAGTATTGCAGTCCTTCAGCGACTCAATCGGATCGGATACGGAATCGACGATGACAAGCCGCTGAACCTTGTCTATAACCCCGGCGGGGCCTTCCTTCCCCCGGAGCAGGGAAAACTGGAAGCCGACTACCGGCGGGAATTGCAGCAGCGCTTCGGAATCTCTTTCACCCATCTTCTGACCATTGCTAATATGCCGATCGGCCGGCTCGGCGGAAAACTCCGGCAGGCGCATGAGGAGCAAAAATATTTCTCCCTCCTCCGGGAGTCTTTCAACCCGGGGACGCTTTCCGGCCTGATGTGCCGACACCAGATCAGTATCGCCTGGGACGGCCGGGTCTACGATTGCGATTTCAATCTTGCTCTGGGATACCCCGTGAATCACGGCGCCCCGGACCGGATCGAGGACTTCGATAAAACCGTCCTTGAAAAAAGACGAATCGTTACCGGCAATCACTGTTTCGGCTGCACCGCCGGTTCCGGTTCCTCCTGTGCAGGAGCACTGGTCTGAAAAGAGGGCGACCCCGGAATTTCGACACAGTACGGAAGGAAGGAGAATCCCCGTGACTCATCGTTCTGAGGTCCTGCCCGAAGACCAATACAACCACACGCTCGTCGCCAATGTTCATCCCACAGACTGGATCAATCCGGAACCGGCTCCCCGGTACAATCTGGTCGTCATCGGCGGCGGCACGGCCGGCCTCGTCACGGCGGCCGGCGCCGCAGGCCTGGGCGCCAGGGTTGCCCTCATCGAGCGCAACCTCCTGGGCGGAGACTGTCTGAATGTCGGGTGTGTTCCCTCCAAATGCCTGATCCGCTCCTCCCGGGTCGCAGCCGATGTGCAAAGCGCCGCCGATTTCGGAATCCATGTCCCGGAGGGTTCCGGCGCGGACTTTGCCGCTGTCATGGAACGGATGCGAAGGCTTCGAAGCCGAATCAGTCACCACGACTCGGCGGCACGCCTCCGGGACTTGGGTGTGGATCTCTTCTTGGGAGAAGGAAGGTTCTCCGGTCCCGATACCATCGATGCGGAAGGAAAAACCCTCCGTTTCAGGAAAGCCGTCCTTGCCACCGGCGCCCGGGCCTATCACCCCCCGATCCCGGGACTTTCCGAGGCGGGGTTTCTGACCAACGAAACGGTCTTCTCCCTGACCGAACGCCCGCCCCGTCTCGTCGTCTTCGGCGCGGGTCCCTTGGGGTGCGAACTGGCACAGACCTTTCAGCGCCTCGGATCAAAGGTCACCATCATCGAGCGGGCCGCCCAGTTTCTCACCCGGGAAGACCCGGATGCGGCAAGACTCATCTCCGATGCCTTCGCCCGGGACGGAATCGACGTCCGCCTCAATACGGTAGTCGAAAAGGTCGCCCGGCGGGGAGAGGAAAAGGTGATCCACCTGAAGACCGATGGAAAAGAGGAGAAACTGATCGTCGATGAAGTTCTCGTCGGGGCGGGACGGGCACCGAACGTGGAGGGGCTGAACCTCGAGGGAGTGGGGGTCGAATACGATATCCGGCGGGGGGTAACGGTCAATGATTTTTTACAGACGACAAACCCGCGAATCTATGCGGCGGGGGACATCTGCCTTGCCTATAAATTCACCCATACCGCCGACGCCGCAGCACGGATCGTCATTCAGAATACCCTCTTTATGGGACGCAAACGGCAGAGCAGACTCACGATTCCCTGGTGTACCTATACCGACCCGGAGATCGCCCATGTGGGAATGTATGAAAAGGATGCCGCAGCGAAAGGGATCGCCGTCGACACCTTCACCCGCCTGATGAGCGAGGTCGACCGGGCGATCGCCGACGGAGAAGAGGAAGGATTTGTGAAGATTCATGTGAAAAAGGGGAGCGACAAGATTCTGGGAGCCACGATCGTCGCCCGTCATGCCGGAGAGATGATCAACGAGATTACCCTGGCCATGGTCGGCGGGATCGGCCTGTCAAAGCTGGCCAACGTCATTCACTCCTACCCCACGCAGGCGGAAGCGGTCCGGCAGACGGCCGATGCCTATAACCGGACCCGGCTGACCCCCTTCGTGAAAGGCCTCTTTTCCCGCTGGCTTGCCTGGACCCGATGAAAAATTCCTTCCGGCACTCTCCCGAAATCGGGCTTGCAAACGGAGGACAAGCAGGATATATTTGATGGTGTCGTAAAAAGTCACGCAGCCCTTCGACCCTTCGACCAGCTCAGGACAGGCGTGCTCAGGGCGAACGGTGTAAGTGATTGATATTCCGTTCGTGTGGTTCGGCAAGCTTCCGAGCATGGTGAGCTTGCCGAACCACATGCTCGGAAGCCTGTCGAACCATGAACGGAATCCGGAAAACGACTTTTTACGACTTCATCATATTTGAGTCAGT